>JAFQBR010000138.1 GCA_017399665.1 Clostridia bacterium
CAAAAATATGGGGATTGTTAAAAACAAACTACGCTTTAACTCAAAAACGTAATAAATTATTAGTTTTGAAACAAATATTATATTAGAGTTTACCGGAAAGGTTATTAAAACCTTGTTATCATCTGAAAAATACAGATTTTTCATAAGCCCGAGCATACTTGATACTACCGACAAAAAGAAGATGATAGCAAACACACATACCAATATTTCGTAAGGAACTTTACCTATAAAAACAAAGGTAGATAGCAACATAAACACAAGATAAGCTATCCCTGCCACTATTGCAAATTTAAGCACCGAAAAAACTATTTTCGATATAGTTTTTTGCACAGAGTTTAAAAATGTAAAATCTAGCTTATCCTTAAGTTGCATCATTACAAGAGCTTTAAGATATTTCATAATTACGTCTTCACCCCGCCTGCAAGTACCTTTTTAGCAAACTCTTCGTCGTTAATTGTTTTTAAGTAAAATTCTTCAAGTGGGCATTCTTTTTCGATTTCTTGAATAGTTTTTACGCACATAATAGTTCCCTTTTTAATAATCGCAATCCTGTCACATATACGTTCCACAACGTCAATAATATGACTTGAAAAGAAAACTATATTTCCAGCCTCTGCATGACGGCGCATACATTCTTTTACTTGATAAATACTGTTAGGATCAAGACCTGTAAGAGGTTCGTCTAATATCCAAAGCTTTGGATTGTGAACAAGCGCTGCCATAATTGTAATTTTTTGTTTCATCCCGTGAGAATAGGTTTTCATAGAGTTATCAAAGGCTCCCTCAAGCTCAAACAACGCAACCATTTCTTCTATCCTTGCAGTTCTGTCCTCTTCGCTAACGTCATAAATATCTGCAATATAGTTAATGTATTCGCGTCCTGTAAGCTTTTCGTATAGCGCGTAATGGTCTGGAACGAAACCTATTTGAGCTTTTGCGCCCTTTGGCTGAGTTGCGCAGTCATATCCACAAATTTCAATAGATCCTTCCGTTATTGGCTGAATGCCTACAATGCTTTTAATAATTGTTGACTTGCCCGCACCGTTCGGTCCTAAAAAACCAAAAACTTCACCACCATTTACTGTAAGTGAGGCATTCTTTACAGCATAATGCTTGCTTGTGGCATATCGTTTAGAAAAATTATTAAGTTTAAGCTGTATGCCGCTTTCAAAATACATTGGCTCTTCTATACTCCTTCCGTTTAATTTTGCTTGCATAGCAAGTTTATCTATCCTAATTTTTTTCTTTCGGTTTAGCATATCAAAAAGATTTTCCGCAACAACAAAGCACTCACTGTATACAAACCATATTCCAAGCGCAATCGCTACGTACACAATAAAGAAAAGTATTTGATACAAAGGATGAAATTCTAAATTATACCCCATAACCGTAACGCTTGCGGTAATCTTAAATATGTTTTCTGCCCAAACGCCAAGCTTATCGGCAATGAAATTACTGTTGATGAAGAAAAAGTCAACGTCGTGCCCCATTGCAGTAAATAAAACGTTTGCAAAAAGCGCGACTAAAAAATATACCAAAAACCCCACCATTGAATAATAAAACTGCTTAATTTTTGGGCGATCAAACACTTTTAGCGCAACTAATAATATTGGCATAAAAAATGCAGGATAATGGTTTATCCAAAAATTTATTAGTGCCCAATCAAAAATGTTCGCGTTTTCATAGTTTGGCATAGCCATTGCCAAAAACGCTCCCATTACATTTATGAAATATGTGAAATAAAAAAGTTTTTTTGCATTAAATATTAAGCATATTGGCACTATAAACATTGCTGTATTACATAAATGAAGTGGCCAATACCAAGGCTTTAAAAAACTGTCAAATTTAAATCTTGTGCAATAGGTTATAAGCAACGATACACTTATAAAAACCATTGCAAAGCGTTTTGTGGCTTGCTCTTTGTTTCGCAAAGCCAAATAAATAATAATAGGTATAATAAAGGCAAAATATAAAAAAACTCTGTGTGTTTCAGTAAAGTCGTCAACATATAAAATTGCCGGGCCTTTACCGAATAAAACCTGAAGCCCATAAGATGGGAAGGAACACATTATCATAAAAATAAGAGCGATAATAATTTGCCAGCAATCTTTTTGAGGTCTATTAAATCGTAAGTCCTTTATCCATTCAAGTATGCTTAAAAATAATCCAATAGCAACTTCAACGTAATGCATTACTGCTGTAAATGAATACTCGCTTACACTTGGTCCCATAAGAAGCTTGACTGTACAGGGCATTAATATCGCAGATAAAATATATGTTGGTAAGCAAAAATATTTCGCAAGCAACTTTGCAAAGTCGCGTTTAATAAAAGCCGATATAGTAAGTATACAAAATGCTGTTTGCGAAAAAGCAACGTTAAGCACCGTAATCCAAGTAAGCGCAGGACTAAGCGGTGACTGTGAAATACCTTTAATATTATCTATTGGATATTCAATATAGAAATAATAACGCGCAATAAATACCGCAATGAAAATTCCGGCAAAAAATTTAGACGTTAACGAACCGCCTTTTATTTTTTTATGTTTAAAAAACAAAAACGTGCAAATTGTAAAAACAAATAATGCACTTCCCATAATTATATATTGCATACTTTAATAAGATGTTTACCCTCTCCTTAAACTTCTTTTTGAGACAAAATCTCGCCTCACAATCTCTTCACAATATTATCATATTTCTTTTTGCTTGTCAACAAAATGAATTCAATATTTTTACTATTATTTGTCTTTTCACAACCTTTAATTATATTTAAATATATAATTAACATATAAATATTTTTCACAAATGAAAATTTTTTTAAGCCTTATAAAAACACACTAGTTATGTGAAAACATTGTGAAATAGATGGTAAAACAGATATAAATTATCCCTTTTATTACAATTTAGTAAAAAACCGACTTTTTCTTTTATTATTTTAAGCTTTTTCATCCCTCTTTTTGTACTTTTCCCCACAAATAAACACTCAACAGCAAAAAAAACCCATTTAATCTAGCTTTTTACACCTAAATTGTTTCTTTTTGATGCCTTTTTGTTAATTATTAACAACTATTATACGTTGCATTTACCCTTTATTCCTTTATCAACACACACATAGATTATCTAAAAACACGCAAAAAAAGGGCTAAAAGCCTTAATAATCGACTTATAGCCCCACTTTTTAATATTTTATC
>JAFQBR010000139.1 GCA_017399665.1 Clostridia bacterium
GTTACCGGTTCTATCAGCCTTCCCGAAGGCGTAGAAATGGTTATGCCTGGCGACCACGTTACAATCAACGTTAAGTTAATCACACCTATCGCTATTGAAGAAGGTCTTCGTTTCGCTATCCGTGAAGGTGGCAGAACAGTTGGTTCAGGTGCAGTAGCTACTATCGTTAAGTAATAAATATTTAAAAATATCTTAATCTTATACGATTTCTAAATCTAAATAATAACGCGGTGTTTAATTACACCGCGTTTTATTTTTACTGTTAAATATTTTGGCTCTGTCACAACAAACGGTTGATAAAAGAAGTTTTATCTCTTAAAAAAATCAACCATTGTTTGTGACATCGCCAACATTTTTAATGTGTACAGATTGTTTTTGGGTGAAATAAACAATAATAAAACACTTTTAATTTGCGTTTAAAAAGTGTTTTTTTGTTATTAAAACAAGTTTAGCTTTTTTTGAAATGCTTAATAATCGACCTATAGGCGCACTTTTGGATTTTTTATGGTTGTTTTATCCTTTTTTAAGCAAGTTATCGTTTAAAAATATAAAGTGCTTTTTTTATTCTTTTACTTTATTGTGTTTGATTTTTGCTTTTAACTTTGTTAAAATAAAAATATCAACTCTTATTGCTTCTAGGGAGAAACTATGAAAAAACTATTATTAACGTTACTTGTTATAATGATGGTTCTTAGTACGATGCTTGCATGTAAAATAAAACCCTCAAATAACTCTTCAGAACAATCGACCAATTCTTCTTACACTAGCGAAAATTCATCAGTGAATAACAATTCTAGTTCTTCTAGCTCTAGTAGTGAAACGGGGAATGAAAACAGTAGTAGTGAAACGGAGAATGGAAACAGCAGTAGTAGCGAAGGTAACGAGGGTGGTAATACAGGCGAAGAAAATCAAGCACGTTTACTTGCTACCTTTGAATTTGGCGAAAAAGCTTCTGCAAGTCACGTTGACGGTGATCCAATTTCGGAAGGCGCTACTTATACGGAGGGTGGATATACACTCACTTTAACTGCAGTAACAAAACTGTTTGGTGGAAACGACGCATTGGGCAATGCTTGCTTAAAGCTTGGTTCTAGTAGCGCAAGCGGTTCTTTTAAATTTACCGTGCCAAGCGACGTTAACGCAGTAGTAATTAGTGCGGCTTGTTACAAAAACAATAAAGACAACAACGCTAACTTAGTTATAAACGGTAACACGTATACCATGAACGGAAATTCAGACGACGGCGCGTATACTGCTTTTGCGATTGATACCTCTACTTTAAAAACGGTAAGCGTTTCAAGTGGAAAGCGAGCAATGATAGACAGCGTTGCATATTACTCAGGTATGCCGGATGATTTAAACCAAGGCGGAGCTTCCGGTGGTGGAAACGGCGGAGATGTTGACAGTTATACTTATACGGACTTTTCAGCGAGTGATAAAGAACAGTTAACCGATTTATTTGGAGAGGTTGTAATTTCTTTTATCGCTAACAATGAATATTATTTAGAAGGATATAGCTATGACTATACTGACGAAGGTTTAACTGAGTTAGGCTTTAACTTCTATACATACGGTAATACGAGTGCGGAATTTTCAGCTTACA
>JAFQBR010000140.1 GCA_017399665.1 Clostridia bacterium
CCTTCTACGTTAAGAACGAAATCGGCAGGACATTCAGAGTTCTTTTCTAAAGAAACACGGCCCGCTTTTTCTACCTTATTGCGTAGATATTTAACCTCCTTTTGAGTAGTTGAAGGTTGAGTATTGTCCCCTTCGGGAACTATTACAACTGAATCGGGTGTTACGATTTCTTCCACACCGGAAGATGAATCAAGCCCGTCAACCGACTGAAAGCTACACGCGCCAAGTGATAACGCAAAGGTTAAGGAAATCACTATTGCTATAGCTTTGCTAAAAATTTTCATCTTTTTTTCCTCCTTTAGGAAAATTTTTATTTGTATAAATATATTAACAGTGCTATCTTTATTTTTCAATACCAAGTTGTAAACTTTTATTGTTTTTTTTGTAAAAAAGTAAAGAAAATCACACTAAATTATTATTTTAATCGCAAAATAAAGAAACGCGGAGTGTTTTTTCACTTCGCATTCCTTTTTTGAAATTTATTTAATTAACGGACTAAAATACTGACGAAGTTATCGTTTTGGAAGAATAATACTTAACTACGCGTTAAACGCTAACGCCGTATTCCGTCATTTTCTTTATTAAATACTCACACTCGCCGTTTAGTTTTTTAGAGCTTAACCCGTCTTCACGCAAAGGGGCTTTTAAGGAAAATTCAAGCTGAGTAATACGCTCCCTTTCCTCGTCTGTTAAATTCTTATTCTTTAAGCAGTCTATTACGGAGCGAAGATAGGCAATATTCACGTCTGCCACCTTATTATCCGCTCCCTTTTTTAACAAGCTGTTCGCGCTTAAAGAGCTTTGAGCCGTGCAGTTTATAGATGCTACGTTACCCGAAGATAAAAGTCGTTCTCTTTGTTGGGCGCGTTTTGCGTTCACAGCGTCTATTTCGCGCAAGATTAAAACCTTTCTATGAGCCAAAACAAGGCCGTATAGCGCGATTAACGCTATATACTTTAACAAACAAACCAAGTAAACGGATGCAATTTCCACGCTAAAATCTTTTGCGTAAGAAGCGTGCGTTATACACAAAAATAAGTCCAGTAAAAAACAAAATTTATAAAAACCGCCAAGCCAATTTACTCTTTTTTTCTTAAGATTGGCAAAAGAAGAAAGCCATAACAAATAAAGCGCGCCTAACAAAAACTGAAAGCAAAACAAAGCTATAGAAAGGTAAAAGAAAATTCCGCCTTGCGCTTTACTTTTTAGCGCGTCGTTAAAAAAAATTAAGGGATCAACCATAAAACACCTCCGCAAAGGTTATGACCAATCCCCTTAATAATTATACTTAAAAAATTATTTTTTATAGTTCTACTTTAATTAGCTTGCACGTGTTTACGTTAATTAAATAGCTTTCCTTAACGCGCTTTTTTAAAACCTTTTCCACAGCGTAGGCGTATAGCTCTAATTGTTTTTTATACCTATTGATTAAAGCCTCTTCACTAACCGTTGAGCTGTGTTTATAGTCGATTATAACGGCCGCCTCTTCTTTAACGGCAAGCAAGTCTATTATACCTTGAATAAGTATTTGCTCCTCCCCTTGATAGCCTTCCTCTACTATACTAGCCGGTATAAATGCGGTAAAGGGCTGTTCTTTATATAAGGTATAACCG
>JAFQBR010000141.1 GCA_017399665.1 Clostridia bacterium
CTTAAGTTCAGTAATGGCAATATTTTACGCACGGTATGGAATCACGGTCTGTATAACGTAACCTTGAATAGATACGTATTTATTCACGAGGGTAACTATAAAGATTATATAGGTGATGAGTTCTATTCTGTAAAATACGTAAACGGCGATTTCGCAAACGAAATTGTTAAGCTAACTGAATCTTATATAACCAATGAATTTATTAAGGTATATAACCCGACAACAGCAGTTCACATGAACTACTTTGCAAGCGGAATGCTTAACGTAACGGCTTTACCTAACGAATATCTTGATTGTTGGCACGTAAACATCTTTGAATACGACGAAAACATGAAGATAGATGAAGAGAAGAAACAGGCAGATATTGAAAAATACGGCTTGTATACTTACGAAGACTTTAAAGAATATTTAACGGAAGAACAATTTAACGCATTACCGTTCAATTACTTAAAGGTAGCAGTAGGTAAAGGCAGACTTACTTGGAAAGATATTATTGACCTTATTAACTATTTTAAGAATAATAACTTACTATAACAAAGTAAAGGGCTCTGTCACAACAAAGGGTTGATAAAATAAGTTTTATATACTTCGTAATAGTTTGTTGTTTGCAAATTTTTACAATTTCTACGTACGGCAAGTACGCTCTTTTACAAAAATTTACAAATGCCACCTTTTACTTGCATCTAAAACTTCTTTTAGTCTTTAACTAAAGTAATTTTTATCCCCTTAAACAAAATCAACCATTGTTTGTTCCATCGCTAAATAAAAAAGGGCGCTTATGATGTTTTTAGCGTCCTTTTTATATGTGCTAAAAAATGGCGAAAGTGCCGATAATCGACCTATAGCCCCACATTTTGATAAAATTTAATTAAAAATGCCCCAAATAAATAAGTTTTTTGGCAAAAGATGGGGCAGTTTTGTAAATAAAAAAGAGCGTTTTAACACGCTCTTTTGATTTTTTAAGGTCTAAATAATTTTAATTTGCTTTTTTCTATATGTATGTCAAACTTTATATCGTGGTAAAGCTCACCGTCAATTTCAATGGTTATGGGTTTATCAAATTCTGCCTTGACGTGATCTTGAGTCGAGTGGTGGCAGAAAGGTTGGTCTAAAAGTTTACCCTTCATAAGTTTAATAAGATAGCCGATCATTTTTGCCTTATTCATCTTCGTTACAAGAATGAACTCCATTTGACCGTCGTCAGCTTTTGCAACGGGGCAGATAGGGATGCTTCCACCAAAGTTTTTGCCGTTACAGCAACAAATAATCATGGCGCTTTTTTCTTCCGCACCCTTTTCGGTTAATAGTTTGAAATCATAAAATCTGAATTTTATTAGGCTTATAATTAAGGATATGAAATATTTTAGTTTGCCTTTAAAGATTTTATAGTTTTCACATCTTTGAAGTATTTCAACGTCAATGCCCGTTCCTATTATATTAAGACCGCGTATTCCGTCGCACACTAAAAAGTCGGTTGGTTTTGCCGTTCCGTCAATAATCGTACTTAAAGCCTTTTCTACCTTATGGGAAATACCAACAGAATCAACGAAGTCGTTGCCACTACCGTGGGGGATAATACCAAAGTTGACCTTTTCAACGTCTAAGCCGTTAAGAACCTCGTTAACCGTTCCGTCGCCACCAACGGCCACTATATCAGTAGCTCCGTTTTCGCAAAGATCCTTTGCAATTTGAGTTGCGTGCCTTGCGTATTCGGTTAAGTGAAAGGCGTACTCTATGCCTCTTTCGTTTAAAACTCTTTCAATAACTTGTTGAGTTTTTTTAAACGAACGGCCATATCCTGCCTTTCCGTTAACAATAAAATCTATCATATCCTCTCCGTAAAAAAATAGTCAAATCAATTTCAAAATAACTAACTATATAGTGTAAGTATACATTACAAAAATAAAAAAAGCAAACACTTTTTAGCAAATTTCTTAAAAATGCACAACTAAAAGTGATGTTTGCTTGTGCTAAAAGTGTTTAAAAAATACTAAAAGTGCCCCTATAGGTCGATTATCTGCATATTCCTATGCAAAAATTTATAAAGAAACGTGCTTTTGGGGTTAGGTTTTAACACTTAAAAGCTTGTTTGGGTAAACTTAGCAAGGGTGGACAGGGTGTAGACTTTAAGTGGATAAGGATTTGATAACGCTGTTTAGCTTTTACCAAAGAAAAAATCATTTCGATAATAGCTTAAAAAAAGGAGGTTTAACAAGAAATTTAAGATTTGCCGCTTGTAAAGAGTGAAAGTTTGATGAAAATTATTTTTTTTGGTCCTTGTTTTCTTTAAAAAAACAGCGGTTTTTCGCTAATTTTTAATCCAGATCCAAACGCCTTCTTTTGTTGCTTTTTTGAGCCGTGATAACCTTGATTTTTTTGCATTCTTTTTCGTTGAGAGAAAAGGTTTAGTTGGCAAAAAAATAAAAAACGCACATTTTGCAAGCAAAATCCCTTTTAAAAGAGGCTGTTTTAAGCGTTTTTGTGTGCTATAATTTTGCTTTGTGAAAATTAGGTAAAATTATGAATTTATTTTTAAAAAAATTAAATTATCCATTGACAGAGTAAGGCTTAAATGATATAATTATATGCAGTCATTAGAAAAGGCCATATTATGCCCTTTTTCAGGAAAAGGATGTAAAAACGGCCAAAAATCTACAAGGAGATGACAGAATGGGAAATTTATTTAGAAGAGTGCTGGCATTTGTACTCGGAATGGTTTTCACGCTTGGCGCTGTTGTCGGCTCTGCAGTCGGCGGTGTTTTCTGGGCGTACAAAAACCTCAAACCACTGGCGGTAGTTACGGAGCCTGATAACGGGCTTAACGACCTACGTGATCAGTCTATTGAAGACCTGTTAAGGTTACTTACGAACGCATTGGAAAATCCCGATGATTTTACGTTTGACCGTTTACAGGGTGAATACGGCTTGGATCTTGAAAAGATTCTTGGAGGTATGGGTATTGAAAATATCGATACAGAAAGCGAAAACTGGAAAGCTTTACTTAGCGTTTCACTTTTCAATGCAAAAGACGGTATCGAACCCTTACTTGACAGCATCAAGGTAAGAGCTCTTTATAACTTCTTGCCCTCGCTTTTAGATAAGGAGCTTGACTCCATTTTATCAAGAGAAGCGCAAGAAAAATTGGGCGATTACTCTATCATGGAACTTCTTAAGTCTGACGAAACGACGGGCGAGCTTGGTCTTTTCAAAGCGCTTAAGACGTTAAAACTAGGTGCGTTACTTCCCGAATACTTTATTTCGGTGTACGATCCTGTTGCCCATGAATATACGTACATATTGAACGAAAATAGCGAAAAGGCTCAAAGTCTTCCTGTTTTAGAAGTCTTTGGCAACGTTGAGCTTCGCCTTATTGCCAATATGTTAAACGACGGCGATATCATGAAAGAACTTATGAACGGTTCTCTTTCAAGTATCACCGAAATGCCCATTGAAGATATCCTTAACGATATTCTTGCAACAGTTTCTCCTGAACTTGCAGATCAGTTAGGCGGATACTTTAAGGTATTAAACGGCGCAACGCTAAGCGACTTATTCGTTCCCAATTCAGAAGGCGGTTACGACTTCTATTACATGGGTGTTCTTACTGAACTACAGTTAGGCTTCTTGCTTGGCTTAACGGATGAGGACGGCGATAAAGTTTGGGTTGACAAAAACGGCGAGCCTGCTCCTGAGCTTATGCAGGTTGTTGCCAATATGGATTTAGGCGCTATTTTTGAAAGCGAAAATCCCATCCAAATGATAGTTGACCTTATAGGTGACGTTAACGTTGGCATGATTCTTGATATGCTTGGCATTAAAGAAGGTCAAATTGCAGTTTTAGACGCTTTACGCGGATTAGAGATCGGTAAGATTCTTGCTGGTCAAGAAGGTGATTTTGACGTTCAAAAGCTAATCAAGGCTTTAATTGCAAACCTTAATGAATCTTTTGGTGATACTACGTTAGGTCAATTAATTGGTATGGAAAGCACGGGCAACGCTCTTGTAGACGGCTTGCTCGAGTTACGTATTGCCGATTTAATCCTTGAAGAATACACGTTAGAAAGTATAATTGAAGCGTTCAGAAATGCCATTGGGGACGTTTCAGTTGGTGATATGCTTGGCTATGAAAAAGACGATAACGGCGCATGGATTTGCGATAACGAAATCATAGCTCTTCTTTTAGATTTCTCATTTAATAATATATTCGATGCAGTTGAATCAGATTATTCGGTAGACGCGATTGTTAGCGCGCTTCTTCCCGAAACCACTATAGGCGACCTTCTAAGCGCTATTTTAGGCTTTGAATACGACGAAACTACCGGCGTATACTATAAAGAGGTAGACGGCGTTCGCAAGGATTTAACACCCGCATTAAGCGAAGCGTTAAAGATTAAGATTGCCGATCTAGTTGACTATATAGTTGACGAAGATTCCCCCGTTGATATTTACGACGAGCTTCTTCCCGTAAGAGTAGGCGACGTTGTTGACCTTGTTTTGATTTACCTTGGTAAAGAGGTTGAAGAGTTCCAAAAGGTTGCTGGCGATTACGTATGGAATGAAGAGCCTACAAGTGGCACTACGGATCTTTTAAATTCTTCAATTTTACTTATTGCAAAAGACCTATTTAGCGGTAGCAATAAGATTTTAGATACGGACTGCGACGTTTATATCGATATTATTAACGACGCGTTAAATTACGTTATTTCAATTGCTGGTCTTGAAGAAACCGTTTCTTCAGAATTTATAGACGAAATTACCGACGCGTTAAAAGAAAACATTAATTGTACTTTACGCGAACTTAAGGATGCTGATATCGATTGGGTTAAAATGGCTATTGGGGCAGCGTTTGTTGCATTAGACCATTTCTATCCCGAAGAAGACCGTCCTGCTGTTGTTAATGAAATCATAAAACTTATCAAGGAATATTACGAAGAAGGCGTATTCGATAATTTACCCGACAGTCTATTAAATCTTCCTTTAGCGGATGTAATAGAAGACGTAATGGGTATTGTTAAAGCCGCTCTTCCTGAAGAAACAGAACTACTTGAAGAGGTAGAAGACGTTCTTCTAGATATGTTCCACGGTACGGTTGGCGATCCTCAGCTTAAGGGTAATACCGACGTATACGACTTAGTAATGGACGCTAAGGACATAGTGGATTTATTCCTTGAAGAAGGTACGTTAAAAGACGTTATCGACCAAATTTTCGTTGAAATTGCAGAAATGTACGTAAACGAAGACGGTAGCAAGATTATCACAAAGTATATATTTGAAGCAATTTCTGATTTTGAAGTTGCAAAAGCAATAGAAAGCTTAATTGACGTAGCAGAGGTAGCATTACCCGAAGAAACAGAACTACTTAAAGAAGTAGAGGATGTTCTTCTAAACATGTTCCACGGCACGTTTGGCGATCCTCAGCTTAAGGGTAATACCGACGTATACGACTTAGTAATGAACACTAAGGACATAGTGGATTTATTCCTTGAAGAAGGCACGTTAAAAGACGTTATCGACCAAATTTTCGTTGAAATTGCAGAAATGTACGTAAACGAAGACGGTAGCAGAATTATCACAAAGTATATCTTCACTTCAATTCCTGAATTTAAGATTGCAAAGGTAATCGAAAGCGTATTTGACGTAGCAGAAGTAGCATTACCTGAAGAAACAGAACTACTTGGCAAGATTGAAGTAATCATGCTAGATATGTTCCACGGTACAATAGGTGATCCTCAACTTAAGGGTAACACCTACGTATACGACCTAGTAATGCACACGAAAGAACTAGTAAATCATTTCTTCACAGACGATATCGTAAACAAAGCGTTTGACGAAATCGCAGAAATGTACGTAAACGAAGACGGCAGTAAGATTATCACAAAGTACATCTTCACTTCAATTCCCGAATTCAAGATTGCAAAGGTAATCGAAAGCGTATTTGACGTAGCAGAAGTAGCATTACCCGAAGAAACAGAACTACTTGGCAAGATTGAAGTAATCATGCTAGATATGTTCCACGGTACAGTAGGAGATCCTCAACTTAAGGGCAACACGCTAGTTGCAAAGCTTGTTCTTGATACAAAAGCTCTTGTAGATCATTTCCTTGATGAAGGCAGAGTTAAAGAGATAATAGACGTAATTTTTGATGAAATTGCAGAAATTTACGAAGATACTATAACCAAACACATCTTTAGCGCAATTCCTGGCTTTGAACTTGACAAAGTTGTTTTAGGTGTTGCTGACGTTGCAAAATTATTTGCTCCAGAAGAAATCGTTATAGACGTTGCTGACTTACTCACAACTGTTCTTGACGGTACTTTAGGCGCGCCCGATTATCAAAAAGACGCGTTAATGCAAGACGTAATCACTGCCGTACAAACGGTTGTTGATCACTTCTATAACGATAACCGCGTATTAAATGCTCTTTACGACGAATTAAGAGATCATTACTGGGGCGTACTATTAAAAGACGCTGGATACTTTACTTTAAATACTGAATTAGACACCGTGATTGATATTATGGAAAGATTGGCTATTATCGGCTGGCCTTCTAAAACAGAAATTATCGCGGACGTTGCTCATACTCTTCGCGATATGACTCGCGGTACGATAGGTGAACCTGCTCTTGACGGCTCAACTCCAGTATACGATTTAGTAATGGACGCAAAGGTTATTGTTAACCACTTCGTTCAAGATAACGTAATTAACGCGGCATTTGATGAAATTGCTAACATGTATATTGATGAAAAGGGCGAAAAGATCGTTGCAAAATACATCTTTAGCTCAATACCTGCATTTGATGTTGATAAAGTAATCGAAGGTATATCTAACGTTGTAAGAGTAGTAATTGAAGACGAAATCGTTGACTTAGTAAAAGTAACCTTACAACGCGCATTCCGTGGAACTTTAGGCGATATTAACCTAGACGGTAGCGTTTACGTATACGATTTAGTAATGGATGCAAAGGCTATTGTTAACTACTTCATTCAAGATGACGTGATTAACACTGCGTTTGATGAACTTGCTAACATGTATATTGATGAAAAGGGCGAAAAGATTATTGCAAAATACATCTTTAGCTCAATACCTGCATTCGATATCGATAAAGTAATCGAAAGCATGGCTGACGTTGCAAGAGTAGTAATTGAAGACGAAATCGTTGATTTAGTAAAAGTAACCTTACAACGCGCATTCCGTGGAACTTTAGGCGATATTAACCTAGACGGTAGCGTTTACGTATACGATTTAGTAATGGATGCAAAGGCTATTGTTAA
>JAFQBR010000142.1 GCA_017399665.1 Clostridia bacterium
CTATAGGTCGATTATCAAGCATTTTGTTTTTTTATTACAGACAAAAAAGCACCCTCTTTTACAAAATAATAGGGGTGCTTTTATATGTATTTTAGTTGTTTTTTGTAAATTCTATGGTAACCTTTCCGTCTTCTATGGAAAGAACTTCAAAGATATACGCTATCTTATTCCCCTGATCGTCATAGGTGGCAGAAGAAATAGTGTCGCCTGCAACGTATGTAAAGGTTTCGTTTGCGCTTAATACGTATTCAATAAGATTATCTTCCGTGCCGTAATCGCTTGAACTGTCAGTATTATTGTTATAAACGTCATAATAAACTTCGCCGTCGTATTCATCCTTATAAAGGCTTGCATTTACGTGATAAACAACCACGCCGTCGCGCGCAAAATATCCTGCGTTTCCACCGTTAAGACCTTCTGCCGTATAATAAGCTATTACGTAATATTCTTGATATGCGCCAAGGTCTTCATTCCAGTTGTTTGCAATAATAATGGTTTCCCCCGTTGTTGTAAAGGGGTTTAGCGTTAACGTTACGCTTTCTTTAGCAGTTATTAGCGTTGATGTAGTAAGCCAACCGTAATTGAATTTACTGTAAGGATTGTGATCGCCACTCATTGAATCCATAATATCACAGCCTTCTAAGGGATAGTTAATACCTTCTGTATCGTAATAATCATCTGCCCCTAATACGTGCCCGAATTCGTGAATAAAAGTATAGGTGTTACAAGCCGTTTTATCGGTAAATTCAACGTTGCCTTCCTCATCGTAGGTTTCGTACATAAAATTATAAGAAAGCCACATATAGTCGTTTGCAGAAACACCGTCGTATTCGTAATAATTATCCTGCTCGTCCGTGTATAAATTCCAATATCTATACGCCCAGTGCATATCCTCATCCGAATTAATCTCTAAAGTGTTAACTATAATAATAGCATCTATTACAGAGTTGTTATCACTGTCGAACTTGGTTAAATCCATGCTGGGCTCTAAAGCCTTTAAAACCTCGTCTATAAGAAGCATATCGCCTGCCGCAATATTATCTCCGTAATAGTCAATGGTAAAGTTTTTGTAATACGTACTTGAATTTTCTGCCCTAAACCAATAATTTAAAACGGTAAAATCAATATCTAGTTTTCCGTAGCTAGATGTGAAATAATAGTCGTGAACAGAGTAATAATCAGTTTCGCCTACGGTACCATTAAACACCTTTTCAAGCTTTTCTATGGGATAGCTTACGCCTGCAGGCGCGTCGCTAAAATCAACGGGAACTACTAAAACAGAGGGGTTTGCGTTTGCAGAGGTCGTAGGGCAACCGTCCATATAATAGCCCTGATCCGTTACGTTTTTAACGTATTTAGCTTTTGTAAAATCAACGTGATATATGCCGTTTTCACCGGTAGGTAACCCACTACCCGCGTTTGTAATAAGGTTAGTATTTTCATTGCCGGCATTACCGCCAGACTCTCCGCCAGAGCCACTACCTGAACCGCTAGAGCCACTACCTGAAGTATCCCCTTCCGTTAAATAATAAACGTAAACGTCAACAACGTACCCTTCTTCCGTGTTATAGTGCGCCATATCAACGTATATATCGCCTTTATCGTAACAATACCAGGTATCGCCGTATTCGTCCTCGTAAGACTCAGCAAAGGTAAACGAACTAAATTTTTCCCTGTAAGCTGAAAATTCCGCACTCGTATTACCGTATGTATAAAAGTTTAACCCTGTTTCGGTTAAATCTTCATCCTCGTAATAATAACTGTATTCCTCTAATGCGTAATCGTTGTTAGCAATAAAAGGAATTACAACCTCACCAAATACGCTAACAAATAAGCTTTTATCGCTTGCAGAAAAGTCGGTATAAGTAAAACTATCTTGATTTTCGCCTGAACCGCCAGAGCCACTGCCTGAACCGCCAGAGCCACCACCCATTTCAATTAGGTAGTAAACGTAAACGTCAACAACGTACCCTTCGCCATCAAAATAGTAGCTCATATCAACGTATATATCGCCTTTATCGTAACA
>JAFQBR010000143.1 GCA_017399665.1 Clostridia bacterium
ATTTCCGCACTTGCTGTCATAAAAAATTTGTAGTTGGCACTTGGTAAAACGTACATACAAATATCACGTCCGTCAAGCACACAATCTTGCTTAGAAGCAACCTCTCTTTGCATTTCTACCATTTTTTTTCTAACAATTGAAAGAGAAGATATGTCTGAAGCAAACATAGAAACTTCATTTTTTCTTATATCTAAAGAAACATCCTCTCCGTCAAGATAAATATGTTGAGTGCCACCCTCGTACTTTACCTGTAAATCAATATTGTTAATAAAAGTAGCAACGCCATTTTCATCACGACAATTAATACCTAATCTATTTGCTTTAAGCCCACAAGCACGATACATTGCGCCTGTGTCAAGGTAAAGTATATTTAACTCTTTTGAAAGTGCCTTTGCTACGGTAGATTTACCGCTTCCACAAGGACCGTCTATCGCTATATTAATCATTATATATTTTATCCTTATAAAGTATAATCGAATTTTCTATTTTTTTACAGCATTTCCAGCACAATACGCAGTTGAAAAGGCACATTGTAAGTTAAAACCACCAGTTAAAGCGTCAACGTCTAAAACTTCGCCTGCAAAATACAAGCCCTTAATTAATTTACTCTCCATTGTTTTGGGATTGATTTCTTTAACGTTTACCCCACCACCTGTTACGATACATTCATCAATAGGGCGAAGTTTTGCAACCTTGTAACGCATATCTTTTAAGGAGCAAAGCACTTTTTTACGGTTTACTGCGCTTAAACAACTGACGTTTGTTTCGGCATCAACACCTGAAAGTCTTATCACTTCAGCAATTAAACTTCTTGGTAGTAAGTCCACCATTGCATTCTTTAAATTTTTATTCTTATATGCAGAAAAATCTCTTAATAAACGGGCATCAAGAGTTTTTTCATCTAAAGCAGGCTTTAAATCAATCGAAATTTCATATTCGCCCTTTCCTTGACTGCTTATATAACTTGATGCAGAGATAATTACAGGCCCTGAAACACCAGTATGAGTAAAAAGCAATTCGCCAAAATCGGTATAAATGACCTTTGTGTTTTTGTAAACAGTAATTGCGATATTTTTTAAAGATAAGCCCGCAATATCAGCAAAACTTTTCCCTTGTAAATCTATACCGCAAAGCGCAGGTCTTAAAGGCGTTACCGTATGCCCTGCTTCTTTGGCAAATTTATATCCGTCGCCGGTACTACCGGTTGCAGGATAACTTTTCCCTCCCGTGCAAACAATAACTTTATCACAAGAAAAATTACCTTGCGCAGTTTTTACCCCTGTAATACAGCTATTTTCTATAATTAAACCTTCAACTTCACAATCCAGCTTTATTTCTACCCCAACCGATAACATTCTTTTTTCTAAACATTTAATAACGTCAGATGATTTATCCGATAAAGGAAAAACTCTGTTTCCGCGTTCGGTTTTTATTGAAAGTCCGCCTTCTTGTAAAAAATCCATCATGTCTGCAGGCGAAAAAGACCAAATAGGTCCACGCATAAACGGTGCATTGGTAACAACGTTTGCCAAAAACTCCCCTTCATCGCAATCGTTGGTTACGTTACAGCGACCTTTGCCTGTTATATAAAGTTTTTTGCCAAGCTTGGCATTTTTTTCAATAAGCAAGGTCTTTTCACCGTTTAACGCGCAAAAATAACTTGCGAGCATCCCGGCTGCGCCACCGCCTACGATTACTGTAGACATAATTATTGATTTCCTTTTAATTTTTTTATAATTTCATGTGCCGTTCTATCAAGTAAAACAGGTGTAATTGAAACGTAATTTTTATAAAACCATTCTACGTCGCAATCTTCAGGATTATCAACGGGAATAGGGTCTCCGGTAACAATGAATGCGTTTTCTCTAACAAATTCATAGTCGTCACTGTATCTTCTTTCGCCAAGCGGTGTAATTTTTTCACCCGCAACTTTTTCACCTATTTTAATGGGAGGAACGTTTACGTTTAGCGTAAAAGTTATATCTAAAGTAGAATAGTATCTGTCAACAATGTCGGCGCAAATTTCAGCAACTGCTTCAAAGTTCCCTTTTTTATATTCAGGGCAAGAAAAAGCAATAGCTTTTACGCCTAAAACGTTAGCCTCAAAGCAGGCAGAAACCGTACCAGAATAGTGAACGGCAGTACCCAAATTAGAACCGTGATTTATGCCTGAGCAGACTAAATCAAATTTTGTGTCACAATGAGTAATTGCATATTTTACACAGTCTGCAGGTGTTCCAGATAACGAGTAACCGACAATATTATCTGAAAACTGCACTTTATTCACTTCTACTTCCCTAAAAAAGGTTATAGAGTGAGCAAAACAAGAACGATTTCCGTCTGGAGCAGCCACTGTGACGTTGTGACCTTTCCTTGATAGCATTAAAGCGAGAGCAATAATACCCTCGCTATTAATACCGTCGTCATTACAAACTAAAATGTTCATATTATACGGGATAAACTTTATTCTTGTTATCAGCAAGATCTTTGTCTACACCCTTGTTTTGAGCGAGTCTGAATTTGAAGAAATTAACTGCAACTTGGTTAAAGAGCGCGTAAGATAAAACGTCTTCTTCCTGAGTGTAGTATTCTTTCATTTCTTCTTTGAATTTCTCATATTCGGGCTCGATTAAATCAGCAGGACGACAAGTAATAATTTCTTCATCGCCTACGATTTTAGCAACTACGTCTTTATCGGGTTCAGCAGGTAATTTACCGTATTCACCCTTTAAAAGAGCCTTAAATTCTTTAGTTACCATTTTATATCTTTCGCCACTTAATACGTTAAGAACAGCTTGTGTTCCAACGATTTGGCTTGAAGGAGTAACTAGAGGAGGATAACCGCAATCCTTTCTTACGTTAGGAACTTCAGCTAAAACTTCATCAAGCTTATCAAGCTTACCCTGTTGTTTTAGTTGATTCATAAGGTTAGAAAGCATACCGCCGGGAACTTGATAAATAAGGGTGTTAACGTCAACCTTTCTTACGTTGGGGTTAAGTGAACCGCCTTTTTCAAGATCTGCAGCAACTTTTTTGAAGTGGTTTGTAATAGGAATTAATTTATTTAAATCAATACCTGTATCGTATTCTGTACCTTGTAGTGTTGCAACAAAAGGTTCTGTTGCAGGCTGAGAAGTACCGTTACCAAGAGCAGATAACGCAGTATCAACGATATCACAACCAGCTTCAACAGCTTTTAAGTTGATCATATCGCCAGTACCTGTGGTATTGTGAGTATGAAGGTGTACCTTTGTTTCGGGCTTTAATACAGCCTTTAATGATTTAACAAGTTCGTATGCAGTATAAGGTAACAATAAGTTAGCCATATCCTTAATACAAATGTTATCTGCACCCATATCTTCTAACGTTTTTGCAAGATTTACAAAGTATTCGTTAGTGTGAACAGGGCTTGTTGTGTAACAAATAGTAGCTTCACAAACACCGCCGTATTTCTTGATAGCTTTCATAGCTGTTTCAAGGTTTCTTACGTCGTTTAAAGCATCAAAAACTCTTATAATTTTTACACCGTTTTTAATACTTGCTTCAATAAATTTTTCTACTACGTCGTCAGCATAGTGCTTGTAGCCTAAAAGGTTTTGACCACGTAGAAGC
>JAFQBR010000144.1 GCA_017399665.1 Clostridia bacterium
CGTATGAGCTACCAGGGAATATTTAAGCCATTGATTAATCAAAGGCTTTTTTTGGCGACCTGGAAGGGACTCGAACCCTCGACCTCTAGCGTGACAGGCTAGCGTTCTAACCAGCTGAACTACCAGGCCAAATATTCATTTATTGGTGGGCCTTCACGGACTCGAACCGCGGACCAATCGGTTATGAGCCGACCGCTCTAACCAACTGAGCTAAAGGCCCTTTTATAATCTGGTCGGGGTGACGAGACTCGAACTCACGACCCCATGGTCCCAAACCACGTGCGCTACCAAACTGCGCTACACCCCGTAAGCACAATGCTCATACATAATACAATAAAATACGAAAATTGTCAAACGATTTTTAAAGGTTTTTTCTATTTTTTTTAAAAAATTTTAAAAAATTTTTATTTTAAGTTTTTAAAGCATAAAATAATTCTTTTTACGAATAATAAATTATGTAAAGGAAAGCTATTTTGAAAAAATTTCAAGCAGGAGATGTTGCTCCTGAAACAGGTTTTTATAAAATTATTAACAAAGAGCATAAATGCTTAAACGTAATCTTTTTAAATAAAGGTGAAAGATTACCACCTGTTAATGACAAAAACTGTTATTATGTGCTTGATTTTTAAATTTGTATTAATTTACTACCCTTTTAACTAAAGATAAACAAAAAATAATACAAACTTTCTTTTATGTTTTATATGGCACGGCAAATTTGCCGTGCCATAAACTTTTTATTATTAATTACTTATTGCTGTTAGCTAAAAGTTCAGCGATAGAAACGCCACCTTCGTTATTTTCTTTCCATTCTCTCATTTCGCCGTCGTTTTCTTCGGTTTTTTGTTTTCTAGGTCTACGAGCGGGCTTTTCAACAGCTTCTTCAGCTTCTTCTTTCTTGGGTTTAGCAGGAGCTTCAGGAGCAGGAGTCATAGCTTTGATAGAAAGAGTGATTTTTTCTTTTTCATGATCAATAGCAATAATCTTAGCTTCAACTTCTTCGCCAACTTTTAAAGCAGAAGTGGGATTTTCAAGCCATTCGTGTGAAATTTGAGAAACGTGAACTAAACCGTCAATACCCTTTTCAAGTTCAACGAAAGCGCCAAAGGGAACGATTCTTACAACTTTACCCTTAACAACGTCGCCAACCATATACTTGCCAGGAACTAAATCCCAAGGTCTGGGTTGAAGTTGTTTATATCCTAAAGAAACCTTCTTTGTTTCCTTATCACATTTTAATACCTTGAATTCGTATTCTTTACCAATTTCAAGAACGTCAGCAGGAGAATTGCAACCTGTCCAACTTAAATCAGAAATATGTGCAAGACAGTCAATACCAGCAACGTCAATAAATGCACCGAAACCAGCAAATCTTACAGCAGTACCCTTAATAATATCGCCAACAGAAACTGCACCGAAGAATTCTTCTTCTTTTGCTGCGCGTTCAGCATCTCTTACAGCCTTTTCTGCTTCAAGGATAACTCTTTGAGAAGCAACGATTTGTTTTCTTCTGCCATTTTCGATCTTTTCTGCTTTTACTCTTAAAGTTTTGCCAACGTATTTTTCAAGTTCTTTAACAAAACCAATTCTGATTTGTGAAGAAGGTACGAATACTTCAAAACCTGCATAGTGAGCAATAAGACCGCCCTTGTTGAAACCATCTACAACAACAGAAAATTCTTTTCCGCCGTCTGCGATTTCAGCAACTAGCTTTTCATCTTCTAAATCCTTAGCGATAGCCTTTTCAGATAACTGAACAGGGTTAAGACCGATAATCTTAACAGAAATTTCTTCGCCAACTTTTGCAGAATAAACAGCTTTATCGTAAGATTCGCAGTTAATTTCTTCTTTGGGAAGAAGGATTTCTTTCTTTGTGTTGCTGATATAAACAGCAAGGCCTTCATCTGTAGCTGAAGAGATTGTAGCCGTAATCTTCTGCCCCTTTCTGAATTTTGTTTGTTTTTCGTCCATTTTAGCGACAGCTTCTTCCATCGTTTCAGCAGCAGTAGCTGCTTCTTCTACAACCTGTGCGGTAACAACTTCCGCAACTTCAGTGTGCTTTTCCATACTAAAGAAAACCTCCATAGCTTGTTCAGGTGGCGTCGATGCCCCCGATACAATACCCAACTTTTTAAATGATACTAAATTTTTTATTTCAGACAAATCAACTTCATCCATCAAAACAACGTTATCACAGTTCGCCTTACATATTTCAAGCAATTTACGCGTATTACTGCTTGATTTACTGCCAAGGACAATCATACAATCGCATTTTTTTGATAAAAAATCCGCTTCATCTTGTCTTTCCCTTGTAGTATAACAAATTGTGTCAAAAATCTCAACTGTTTTTACACGACTTTTATTAAATTTTTTTAAAAAATATGCAAATTTTTGATAAGAAAAGGTAGTTTGGGCTACAATACATACTTTTTCACCGCTCAAAAGGGAGTAATCAAGAGTCTCTCCGTCCGTTACAACAACCGTTCCATCTGCCCAACCGATAAGGCCAACAACTTCAGGATGATTGTTTTCGCCTGCAATAATAATATCATAACCTTGCTTACTTTTTTCTTCAACTATTTTTTGAGTGCGTTTTACAAAACCGCAAGTACAATCAATTATTTCACAGCCCTTTTCTTCCAACTGCTTATATACCGAACGTTGCACGCCATGGGAGCGTATTATAACCTTGCTTCCACTGGGGACGTCCTCGATTTTATAAACAGTCTTAGTGCCTTTTTTCTTTATTTCAGCAACAACTTTCTCGTTGTGAATAAGATCACCAAGAATATAAACGTCTTCTCCGTAAATTTGTTTTGCAGTTTTTACCGCGTTTTCAACCCCTTTACAGAATCCGTTATTTTTAGCAATACAAATTTGCATTTTTTACCTTCTATTTGCTATTCTTTTTTGCTTTTTTCTTTTGTAATATTTCTTCGTGTTCTTGCTTTGCTAAGCATAACTGTTCGTACATAATTTGCGTAAGTTTGTCGTTAAGCTCCGCGTCTAATCTTTGCCCTGCAAACTCTGAAAAATCAAAGGATTTTCCAACGTAAACAGAGTTTTTACCCCATAATTTAGCTTTATGGTGAATATTTATAGGAATTATCGTTGCATTTGTTTTAAAAGCAAACATTCCTGCTCCACCGTGAAGAGGCATAATATCCGTGCCGTTTTTATTACGCGTTCCCTCTGGGAAAATACAAAGTCTTTTGCCTGATTTTAAAATATTTAACGCCTTTTTCGTGCTTGCCAAATCAGGTTTATCTCTATCAATAGGTATACCGCCCATTTGATTAAACAGCCAAGACCTAACTTTATTGTTAAACCATTCTTTTTTTGCTAGATAATAGGTTTTTCCCTTAAACATATATCCAATATACGGAACGTCTAATTTGCATAAATGGTTACATATTATTACAACGTTACCATCGTGTTTAATATTTTCTTTTCCGTAAATTTTAAAAGGATAAAAAAGCCACAGCCACAAGGTTATTAACGGACGTACAATAGTGAAAAACATTATTTTCCCTCCCCTTTTCTAACTTTATTAGAAATATGAGCAAC
>JAFQBR010000145.1 GCA_017399665.1 Clostridia bacterium
ACAAACGGTTGATAAAATAAGTTTTATATACTTCGTAATAGTTTGTTATTTGCAAATTTTTACAATTCCAACGTACGGCAAGTACGCTTCCTTGCAAAAATTTACAAATGCCTCCTCTTACTCGCATCTAAAACTTATTTTAGTCTTTGAATAAAGTAATTTTATCTCTTAAAAAAATCAACCATTGTTTGTGACATCGCCTTTATTTATTAAAATTCTTTTTGATATTCAAACATTTCTTTTTTTCTTTTTCTGTAAACAAATAAAAAAACAACGAATGCTATCGTTAAAGTAAGCATCCAGCTTATCGCATAAGACCAGATTACGTTTATATAAACAGGGTTAAGCGGAAAGATTAAATAAATCCAAGCCACCCTAAATATGCAAGTACCAAAAAGAACAATTAGCATTGGTAAAACAGAAAAACCCATTCCGCGCATTGACTGGGTAAATACGTCCATAAGTCCAAAAAAGATATAGGTTGCAAGAATAATGGTCATTCTTTCAGCTGCTATTGCTATGGCTTCCTCGTTATTAGTGTAAAGGGAAATTAACGGCCTTCTTAAAATAAACATAATCAAGCTTACCGACGCAGAAAATATAGCGCTACAAAGTACGCATCTTTTAACAGAAGCCTTTATCCTGTTTAAATCCCCCGCCCCGTAGTTTTGACCTACCGCGGTTGATGCAGTTGTTGCAACAGAATTCATTACAACAAATACAAAGCCCTCCAGCCCTTGCGCCGCGGTATTTGCGGCAAGCACTGTTTCACCAAAGGAATTAACCGTTGACTGTATTACTGAATTTGAAATAGAGAATAACGCGCTTTGAATACCAGACGGAACACCAAACCTTAAAATGCTAAAAAGAGATTTTTTTCTTATAGCGCACTTTTTAATATTGAATCGCGCGTAGCCTTTTTCTCTCATTATACATACTAGCACCAACACACAGGAAACACCCTGGGTTGTTATTGTTGCATAAGCAACGCCCGCAACCCCCATTTCAAGAACAATAACGGTTATAAGGTTTACTATGACGTTCAAAACCCCTGCTATCGTTAAATAGATAAGCGGTCTAACTGTATCGCCTATCGCGCGCAAAATTGATGCGCCAAAGTTATAAACCATTAAAAATGGAACACCTAAGAAATAAATTGATAGATATTCGTGTGAAAGAGGTAAGCAGTTTTCAGGCGTTTTTAACAAAACTAACATTGGCCTTGCTACAATTAGACCAATTATTGAAACAAAGACACCCAAAATTAATGAAAGAGGCATTGCCGTATGTACTAGCTCCTGCGCGGCATCTTCCTTCTTTGCCCCGTAATGCTTAGCCATTACAACCCCTGCGCCAATAGAAAGCCCCATAAATAGGTTTACAAGCAGGTTTACTATATTGCTTGTTGCCCCAACAGCCGCAAGAGCCACGTCCCCAACAAACTGCCCAACAACAACCATATCTGCCGCATTAAACAAAAGCTGCAACACGCCCGTCGCCATAAGCGGTAGGGCAAATTTCAATATTTTAGGGAGCAGTAGCCCCTTTGTCATGTCTACTTCGCGCTTTGCTTTTACGCGAATTACCATTTCGTTATTTTCTTTCATAATTATTACTCAAAATATAAAAATTGTTTGTTTTTTTACATCAAAAAAGCCGTCTATAGGTCGATTATCAACTCTTTTGGCTTAAAATTTACTTCATATCTTCAAGCCTTTTAATTTGTTTTTTTCTTAGTGCAAAAACAAATATAAATACCAGCGCGGAAACCGCAAGAGTTATTATCCAGCTTACAGGATAAGAAAAGATGGCGTTACCATAAACGGGTTTAAGCGGGAATATCGTATAAACCCACACAACCCTTAAAACGCAAGTTCCAACAAGAGTGATAAGCATGGGAAGAGTGGAAAAACCCATTCCGCGCATCGACTGGGTTAGTACGTCTATAAGTCCAAACATAAAGCAAGTACCGCAAACTATAACTATTCTTTGCTTAGCAATCTCTATTGACTGTGGATTTTTAACAAAAAGCAAAATTATCGGCTCTCTTAAAAGATAAACCACGGTAAACATACACGCAAACACTCCAAACGAACAAATCAAGCACCTAAATACTGTCTTTTTTATTCTTTCCATGTTGCCGGCTCCGTAGTTTTGACCAACAGCCGTTGCCGCCGCGCTTGCAACCGCTGCCATAATAACAAATGCAAAAGCTTCCACGTTCTGAGCCGCCGTATTTCCGGCAAGAGCTACGTCACCAAAGCCATTTATAGTTTTTTGTATAATTGCGCTAGATACCGAAGTTAGCGACGTTTGAATACCTGAAGGCACACCCATTTTTAAAATTTGACCTAAAGTTTGCATACGTATAGCACTTTTTCTTACCTCAAAGCGTGCATACCCCTTTTCTTTAAGCATACATATCAGCACCAAAACAGCAGAAACCGCTTGCGAGGTTACGGTTGCATACGCAACACCCTCAACCCCCATATTAAATACCGTAACCGTTACAATATTTACAACAACGTTCATTATGCCCGCTATTGTTAAAAAGATAAGCGGTCTAACGGTATCACCTATTGCGCGAAGAATTGATGCACCAAAGTTATATATCATTAAAAAGGGCGCGCCCATAAAGTATATTTTTAAATATATGCTAGACAGCGGAAAAACGTTTTCCGGCGTATCTAGCATTCTTAGTAATGGATCTGCAAAAAAGATACCTAAAACACAAATACAAGCACCAAGCAATAACGAAAGTGGCATTGCCGTATGAACAAGCTCTTTTGCCCCATCTTTATTCTTTGCGCCATATCTTCTTGCCATTACTACGCCTGCACCAACCGATAAGCCTATAAAAAAGTTTACCATTATGTGAACGATATTACTTGTTGCCCCAACAGCTGCAAGCGCTATATCGCCAACAAACTGCCCTACAACCATCATATCTGCCGTATTAAATAAAAGCTGCAAAACGCTTGTAGCCATAAGCGGCAGGGCAAATTTCATTATTTTAGGAAGAATGCTTCCCGTTGTCATATCTACTTCGTGTCTAGTCTTGCCAATTCCCATTTTTTCACCAAAACAGCAAAGTATAAGGCAGTAAAATATTACAAATCTTACTGCCAAACAAGCTTTTTAAATAATTTATTTTTCTTTAGCCTCTTTATCGTTTTTTGCTAAAAAGTTGCCGTATAGGTCGATTATCGCCCTTTTTTGATTATACGTTGAATTTAAACAATACAACGTCTCCATCCTTCATTACGTACTCTTTACCTTCAGAGCGAACTTTACCCTGTTCTTTAGCTTTCGTGTAGTTTCCGCACTCTAATAAGGTGTGATATTCAACGATATCAGCCTTAATAAAGCCACGCTCAAAGTCAGAGTGAATTTTGCCGGCAGCCTGAGGCGCTTTTGTCCCTTCAGTAATAGTCCAAGCCCTTGTTTCCGTTTCACCGGCTGTTAAATAGCTTATAAGACCAAGTAATTTATAAGAAGTCTTTACAAGTCTGTTAAGACCGCTTTCGGTAAGACCTAAATCTTCTAAGAACATTTGTGCATCTTCGGGAGGAAGCTGAGAAATCTCTTCTTCTACCTTAGCGCAAATTACAAGCACTTGATTGCCTTCTTTTTCGGCGTAATCTTTAACTCTTTGAACAAGCTCTAGTGAAGCTTCGTCTTTACCAACGTCTTCTTCGCCAATATTTGCCGCGTATAAAACGGGTTTTGTTGTTAAAAGGAATAAGCCGTTTACGTATTTTTGTTCTTCTTCGTTAAAATCAAGGGTATAAACGGGTTTTTCTTCTGCCAAACAGTCATAAATACGCTGTAAAAGATCCGCCTCTATTTTATATTTCTTGTCCCCTGTTTTAACATAGCTTTTAGCTTTATCTAGTTTTTTTGTAACACTTTCAAGATCGGCTAAAATAAGTTCTAAATTAATAATTGAGATGTCGCGTACGGGATCTACGCCGTTTTCAACGTGAGTAACGTTATCGTCTGCAAAGCAACGTACTACGTGAACAATCGCATCAACCTCGCGAATATGAGAAAGGAATTTATTACCAAGCCCCTCACCTCTTGACGCGCCCTTAACAAGACCTGCAATATCCACGAACTCAATTGTTGCCGGGGTTATTTTTCTGCTTGCGTATAAAGCGGCAAGTTTATCAAGTCTTTCATCTGGAACGGCAACGATACCAACGTTTGGCTCTATCGTACAAAAAGGAAAGTTTGCCGCCTGTGCGCCAGCGTGAGTAATTGCGTTAAATAATGTCGATTTGCCTACGTTTGGAAGTCCTACAACCCCTAATTTCATTTTACACCTCTAAAAAACTCCTATAAAGCCAGCCTAGCCTTAAAGGCAATTTTTATAACTTTTCGCTTAAATTTTTAATCGCTGTTATTTATTATACAATAAATAAATTTTTATTTCAATAAATTGTTGCCAAAATACTTAAATTATGTTAAAATATTTAATCGTTAATAGATTATAAATATTGGAGTTTTTATGGACTACAAACAGTATATTGCAAACAAAATTAAAATTGAAGGGGTTTCGGCAGAAGAAATCGCATCATTTAT
>JAFQBR010000012.1 GCA_017399665.1 Clostridia bacterium
AATGGAGAGGCTGTTCTTTGGGGGGATGAAGATTATGACCATACTCCGTATAGATATTTTGGTTTTGATTTAAACCCTGACGGTCTGTCTTATTCAGTGGCGTTTATCAATTATTCTAGCGCAGGAATTACAGAGCTTATTATTCCAAGCACTTATAGAGGCTTACCTATTACCTCTATAAAGTTTAACGTATACTCTACCGGTCAGGGGGTTAAAAAGCTTGTTTTACCTGATACGATGGTTGAAATTTTTGGGGATCAGCTATCAAGTTTTAGGGATTTAGAAACTATAGTATATGGTAAAAATTTAAAATTCAGCGAAAGTGCGCCAAGTGCTAAAAAGGTATATTATAACGGCTCTTTAGAAGATTGGTTAAATATTCAATTTGGTGTAAACAATCGCGGTGGTTCAAGTTATCCACTTAACGATGCAGAATTTTACTTGAATGGCGAATTGTTTACTGATTTAATTATTCCTAGCAGTGTTTCAAAACTCAGCTATTCAAACTTTGCAGGTTGTTTATCACTAGAAAGCGTTACTATCGGAGACCACGTAACGGAAATGGATGTTTATGCGTTTAAGGAGTGTTTTAACTTAAAAAGGGTTAAATTAAGTTCAAGTATGGAGGTTATTCCCGCCGGCGCATTCATGTTGACTGCTATAAGTAGTATAGAAATTCCAGAAGGCGTAAAGGAAATTCATGGAAGCGCATTTTACGGTACTAACTTGCGTAAAGTGGTGTTGCCTGATTCAGTTGTGGTTGTTGGGGCTCAAGTGTTTGGCGGTAACGACTACTTAGAAGAGATTATTGTAGGTGAAGGACTACTTCAGTTTGGTGGCGGATTCAGTTATAATAATTATGCGCTTAAATTTAACTATTGGGAATCAAGTAAATACCTAGGAACGCCCACAAATCCCTATCATGTTCTTGTAGAGGCACATACTTCGATATCAAATATCCATAAAGATACGGTAGTAATCGGATCAAGAGCCTTTTATCAGGGTAGTGTGCCGGAAGTCTTGACGATTGGTGGAAAAATAAAGACGATAGGAAATTCTGCGTTTAGCCTTTGTGAAAACGTTAAAAAAATAATAATTGGAGATAACGTTGAATACGTTGGCTCTTTGGCTTTTGATACATGTAAAGAATTGGTTGAAGTTGTTATCGGTAGCGGAGTAAGCTATATTGGGGAAAGCGCGTTTGCTGGCTGCTCAAAATTATCTAAGATAAGTTTAAGTGAAAATATTTCTTACATTGGCTACACCCCCGTTAGTGCGCAAGCTCAATGTTATACGGAAAAAGATGGATTAAGATACATAGGAAATGAAGAAAACCCCTATATGTGCTTGATTGAACCCGCATCTAAAAATATCGTAGAAGCTATTGTTGATGAAAACTGCGAATTTATTTGTTACCCCGCGTTCAGCTATTGTGAACAGCTTGAGAAAGTTGTTTTGGGGAATAAGATAAAGAATATATCAGACAGTGCCTTTTATGGATGTAAAAATTTAAAAAGTATCCTGCTACCGGAAGGTTTAACCGTGCTTAGCGACAGCATGTTTGGTGAATGTAATGCACTTGAAAGTATCCATATACCAAATAGCGTAAAAAAACTTGGAGTAAGTCTGTTTAATAGTTGTAACAGTTTAAAAACGGTAACCGGCGGTGAAGGACTTGAAATTATAGAACGTTTTGCTTTTGCCGGATGTATAAATCTTGAACATTTTGTTATTGGCGATAGCGTTACCTTCGTTGGCGAATTTGCATTTGCAACCTGTCGCGGACTAAAGAGTTTAGTTATTGGTTCTAACGTGAAAAAAATTGCTGGAAGAGCCTTTTGGGAAACTTATAAATTGACGGAAGTTATAAATAAATCGCCTTATATAACGCTAAACTCAAGAAGTGTAGAGGACCTTAATATTGATCTTGCAGTAAACGCTGTTACCGTATACAACAGTGATCAGGCAAGCACTGCTAAACGCGGCGTGTTTGCTATGGACGAGGCGGGATTTGAAACGTATACCATAGGTGATGACGTTTATTTGATAGGCTATACCGGAAGCGAAACGAAAATCGTTTTACCAGAAAACGTTACAAAAATTAAGCAGTATGCTTTTTATAACGTGAACTGCTTTGAAGAGCTTGTTATTAGCGACAGCGTTACTCACATTGGTAAGTTTGCCTTTTATTACTGTGACAATCTTGAAAGAGTGGTAATTGGCAGCGGAGTGGTTGCTATAGAGGGCAGGGCGTTTAGTAGTAAATGGTTATATAACGTTGAATTTAAGGATACGCGGGGCTGGTATCGTGCATACACTTTAGATGATTGGCTAAATAAAGAAAACGGTTGGGCGATGGACGTAACCGATTCAGGAATAAACGCATCTTTATTGACTTACCCGTACTACGATAACATTGAACTAGCATATTATTTTTATAAAGTCTAAAAGTAAACAGGTTATCGGTTAATAAACAAAAATAGATTGCGTGACAACCCTTTCATAAAATCAATAGAAAAAGAGAGGACCTTTCGGTGGCCAACCGATTTGTTCTCTCTTTTTATTTTTGGCTCTGTCACAATAAACGGTTGATAAAATAAGTTGTATATACTTCGTAATAGTTTGCTATCTGCAAATTTTTACAATTTTTACGTACGGCAAGTACGCTCTTTTACAAAAATTTACAAATGCTTGACATCTCTTACTCGCATCTAAAACTTATTTTATCTCTTAAAAAAATCAACCATTGTTTGTGACGTCGCCTTACGTTTATAAGATTTCAGGCTTATCTTATATAGCGTTTAAGGGCTTAAATATTATGCTTGCGCTTAGTGGTGTTTTTTAAATTCTTAGCTAAAAGGTCGTTCGATATACTTGTTTTAAACAAAAATTCAAACAAAAAGGTTAAAAAAGAGTTTACATAAAGGCTGAAATAGTATATAATACTTAAAGTTAATAATTTATAATGGAGAAATATGCGATATGGGATTAATTAGATACATCCTTAACAGTGACTCACGCCGTAGTTTGCGTAAAATTAGCGATACAGCTGATAAAATTATGGGGATGTCTTCAACTTACGAAAAGATGACGGATGAAGAACTCCGTAATCAAACAAAGCTTTTTAAAGAAAGACTTGCAAAAGGGGAAACATTAGACGATATTTTACCGGAAGCTTTCGCCGTTGTGCGTGAAGCATCATTCCGCGTGCTTAATATGCGCCACTATAAGGTTCAGCTTATGGGTGGTATCTGCGTACACCAAGGCCGTGTTGCAGAGCTTAAAACAGGTGAAGGTAAAACTCTTATGGCTACTTTACCTGCATACCTAACTGCACTTTCAGGCAAGGGCGTTCATATTGTTACGGTAAACGATTACCTTGCAAAGCGTGACGCGGACTGGATGGGTAAGGTTCACCGTTTCTTAGGTTTAACCGTTGGTGTAAACGTACACGAGCTTACTGATGACGATAAGCGCGCTGCTTACGCTAGCGATATTACTTACGGTACTAACAACGAATTCGGCTTCGACTATCTTCGTGATAACCTAAAAGTACGTCTTAACCAAATGGTTCAACGCGGACTTAACTTTGCCATCGTAGACGAAGTTGACTCTATTTTAATCGACGAAGCAAGAACACCTCTTATCATTTCGGGTAGG
>JAFQBR010000146.1 GCA_017399665.1 Clostridia bacterium
ATATCGGAAGAAACGAGTTCTTCTTCGGTGTAACCGAAGGAAGCAGAAGATGCAGCCTTCATAGCAGCATTGATGCCTTCCTTGGTGATGTCCTTACCCTTAACAACAGCGGTAAGAAGAGTTGTAGAACCGGTAGGAACGGGAACACGTTGAGCAGAACCGATAAGTTTGCCGTTAAGTTCAGGAATAACTAGACCGATAGCCTTTGCAGCGCCGGTAGAGTTAGGAACGATGTTTGCAGCAGCAGCACGTGCTCTTCTTAAGTCGCCCTTTCTGTGAGGTCCGTCAAGAACCATTTGGTCGCCTGTGTAAGCGTGAACGGTTGTCATGATACCGCTCTTGATTTCAGCAAGCTTGTTAAGTGTATCTGCCATAGGAGCTAAGCAGTTAGTTGTGCATGATGCAGCAGAAATGATTTTATCTTCAGCTGTTAAAGTCTTTTCGTTAACGCTATAAACGATTGTGGGAAGGTCATTACCAGCAGGAGCAGAAATAACAACTTTCTTTGCGCCAGCTTTGATGTGAGCTTCTGATTTAGCCTTAGATGTATAGAAACCTGTACATTCTAAAACAACGTCTACTCTGTTCTTCTTCCAGGGGCAGTTTGCAGCGTCCTTTTCAGCATAGATGTTGATCTTTTTGCCTTTAACGATAACTGCGCCTTTGGGTTGCTTGTCGCCAGCACCTTCGTAAATTTCGTAAGAAACTTCGTCAGCATATTTGTATCTGCCTTGTGCTGAGTCATACTTTAATAAGTGTGCAAGCATCTTTGCGTCTGTAAGATCGTTGATAGCTACTACTTCATAGCCCTTAGCGTCAAACATTTGTCTGAAAGCGAGACGGCCAATACGACCGAAACCGTTGATAGCAACTCTAACTTTTGCCATTTTTGTTATCCTCCAAATAATTGAAAAATTTATTTTTTTTAACTGTTTTATGCCGTGAGCGAGTGTGAAAAAGTTTATTTCCCCTCTCTCACCACCTGTAATTATACACTTTTAGTTTTACCAAGTCAACCCATTTTTACACTTTTATTAAAAAGATTGATTTTTTTATTACAAGTTAAAATAAAAAAGCAGTTCCTTTATACAAAAAAACTGCTCTGTTTATATCTATTTAACCGCTTTTACTGCAGATAAAAGCTCTTGCGCTTTTTCTGTTACGTATGCAAAATTGCCATTTTGTATTTGCTTAAGGTTTATAAGTTCACTGCCAACACCTGCCCCTACTGCGCCTGCCTTTATATATTCTGCAATATTTTCGCTAGTAATTCCGGCAAATGCAATTAGCGGAATATTATAATTTAGTGCATTTATATTTTTAAAATACTGCGCACCAACAAGGTTTGCAGGGAAAATTTTAACAAAATCTGCCCCTGCTTGATAAGCGTTGATAATTTCTGTTGGTGTAAACGCACCGCTAATAATAAGCTTATCTTCTTGGTTGCAATAGTTAATAACCTTTTCGCTGAAATTGGGCGCAACCATAAAATCAGCGCCAGCGCAAATAGCAATTCTTGCTCTGTTTACACAAGTTACAGTACCCGCTCCAACGTAAATTTTATCCTTAGCGTAATCAACCGCTTTTTGAATAATTCGCTCGGTTTCCTCATCAGAAAAATAACCAAAGGTTATTTCACTTACCTTTACGCCACCGCAAATTAAAGCATCTAAAAGGGGGCAGATATCTTTTTCCGATACCCCCCTAATTATAGCTATAACGCCCTGCTGTTGTATGGCGTTTTTAATTTGCTCTTTTAAACCTGGCATAATATTTCCCTAGTTGTTTTATTAACCAATTATTGTTTACTTTCAATATATAAGCTTGCGTTTACACCGGCAATAGCTCCGTCCGATACAGCGGTAACTACTTGGCGCATTTTCTTTGCTCTACAGTCCCCTGCAACAAAAAAGCCGGGGGTTTTGGTTGTCATATCTTCGCCGGCAACAAAATATCCCTTATCGTCAAGATCAGCAAGGTGAGCAAAAAGCTCGTTATGTGGAACTTGCCCGATTGCAACAAATACCGCAGGTACTTGTAAGCTTTTAGTTTCTTGAGTTTCTTTATCTAAATACTCAACGGCAGTAAGATGTCTTTCGCCTTCAAAGGCGGTGGTTTGAGCATTAGCGATATGCACGATATTTTCCTTTGATTTTAAAGTCTGTTCAAGCGCGCGATCGCCAAAAAACTTATCCAGCCAAGTAATAATATACACTTTTTTACAAATATTTGCAAGTAAAACTGCATACTGCATTGCAGTATTTCCGTCACCAATGATAGCAACTTCCCTATCTTTATAAAAAGGGCCGTCGCATAACGCGCAATAATATACACCTTTACCAAGTAAAGCCTCTTCGCCCTTAACCCCAATATGCTTATGTGTTACGCCAACGGCTGCTACAACGCTTTTTGCCTGATATTCACAGTATTCTGCGGCAACGGTAAATAATTCGCCCTCTTTTTTAACAGATGTAACCTTATCGAACTCAAACTCTGCGCCACGCGCAATTACTTGGTCCATAAATTTATCGGCAAGCTCACTACCGCTTATTTCGTGAATTGTTGGGAAGTTTTCTACCTTTGGAGAGTTGGCTATTTGACCGCCAACACCGTCCCCTTCAAAAATAAGCACGCTTTTGCCGTTTCTAAGGGCGTATAGCGCGCAGTTCATACCGGCAACACCGCCACCAATTACAATTATATCGTACGTTTTCATTTTATCACCTACGGTCTGTTTATAATACTTTTAAAGAAACTCCGACCGAAATTTTGCATCAAGTTCCGGTCGGAGCAAAAATAAATTATTTTAATTTAGCTTAAGAAAATTATCTTAAATTTTCGTTATAGAATTTACGAATATCAGCCTCGCCTGTTAAAACTGTGTCGCCCTCCTTTGAGGGAATAACTAAAGTAGGAACGTTGGTAACGTTGTATGCGTTAGTAAGGTCAACGTTATCGTAGCAGTTAAGAGTATCGTAATCAACTCCACCTTTATCAAAAATCATTTTAACGACCTTGCATTTTGGGCAAGTGGGCGTTGTGAATAAAGTCATTTTGTTAACAAGTGACCCCTTGCTTTCGCACACGCCTTCAGCCACTTCAGCCTGAGCCTTTGAGCCCTTAGGTTGATATTCTGGATTATTTACGTCGTAAAGCTTTCTTGCCTTAAATTCCTGAGTTTTACCAGCGTTCCAGTTTTGAACGGGACGGTAGTAACCGGTAATACGGCTGTAAACCTCGGTTGCCTCACCGCAAACGGGACAGGTGTAAACCTCGCCCTTAATATAACCGTGATCACGGCATACTGAATAGGTGGGAGAAAGGGTGTAATAAGGAAGCTGATAGTTTTCTGCAATCTTTCTAACTAGGTTTGCAGCAGACTTCCAATCGGGCATCTTTTCACCGATAAATGCGTGGAATACAGTTCCTGAGGTGTAAAGCGTTTGTAACTGATCTTGAATATCAAGAGCAGAGAAAATATCTTCCGTATAGCCTACGGGAAGGTGCGAACTGTTTGTATAGTAAGGTGTTTCGCCTTCCTTTGCTGCCGTTATAATATTGGGGAATGCTTTAACGTCGTGCTTAGCCATTCTGTACGTTGTAGACTCTGCAGGGGTTGCTTCCAAGTTGTATAAATCACCGTACATTTCTTGGTAATCTGAAAGTCTTTCTCTCATATGATTAAGTACGTTTTTAGTAAATTCTTGAGCTTCTTTATGGGTTAAGTCCTTTCTTATCCAATTAGCGTTAAGGCATGCTTCGTTCATACCGATAAGACCAATTGTAGAGAAGTGATTGTTGAACGTTCCAAGGTAACGCTTTGTATAGGGATATAAGCCTTCGTCTAAAAGTCTTGAAATAACCGTTCTTTTAATCTTTAATGAACGAGCAGAAATATCCATAAGCTTATCTAAACGCTTATAAAAATCAGCTTCGTCTGTAGAAAGATAAGCAATTCTTGGAATGTTAATTGTTACAACGCCAACAGAACCGGTGCTTTCGCCACTACCGAAGAAACCGCCTGATTTTTTACGTAATTCTCTTAAATCAAGACGTAATCTACAGCACATACTTCTTATATCGCTGGGCTCCATATCACTGTTGATATAGTTACTAAAATAAGGAGTACCGTATTTTGCGGTCATTTCGAAAAGTAATTTGTTGTTTTCCGTTTCAGACCAATCAAACGTTTTTGTAATAGAATAGGTAGGAATGGGATATTGGAAACCTCTGCCGTTTGCGTCGCCTTCAATCATAACTTCAATAAAGGCTTTGTTTACCATATCCATTTCTTTCTTACAGTCTTTATACTTAAAGTCCATTTCCTTACCGCCAACGATTGCGGGAAGTTCAGCAAGGTCGGCAGGTACGGTCCAGTCAAGAGTGATGTTAGAGAATGGAGCTTGTGTACCCCAACGGCTGGGAGTGTTTACGCCGTAAATGAAAGATTCTATGCACTTTTTAACCTCTTTATAGCCAAGGTTATCTACTTTTACAAAGGGAGCAAGATAGGTATCGAATGAAGAAAAGGCTTGAGCGCCAGCCCATTCGTTTTGCATAATGCCAAGGAAGTTTACCATTTGGTTACATAAAGTTGCTAAATGGCTTGCAGGTGAAGAAGTGATTTTACCGGGAACACCGCCAAGACCTTCCTTAATTAACTGTTTAAGCGACCAACCTGCGCAATAACCTGTTAGCATTGAGAGGTCGTGAATGTGAATTTCGGTATTTCTGTGGGCATCTGCAATTTCTTGGTCGTAAATTTCACTTAACCAATAGTTTGCAGTAACTGCACCAGAGTTACTCAAAATAAGACCGCCAACTGAGTAAGTTACAGTTGAATTTTCTTTAACACGCCAGTCAATTGAATTAACGTAACTGTTAACAACTTCCTTATAGTCGATAATGGTTGATTTTATATTACGGATTTTTTCGTGGTTTTTACGGTATAAAATGTAATTTTTAGCCACGTCAAAATAACCGGATTCACTTAATACTTTTTCTACGCTGTCCTGTATTTGTTCAACAGCAATTCTACCCTGTCTAACCTTTTTTGAAAAGTCAGCAGTAACTTTAAGAGAAATAAAATCGATTACGTTCTCATCATATTCCCTTTCAGTTGCCTCAAAGGCTTTGGTAATGGCCACCTTAATTTTCTCTAAATTAAACTCTACTACTGTGCCATCTCTTTTTACTACCTGATACATACTCTTTTTTCCTCCTTTGTTTTATTTTTATATATATGAATTTAAGGTAGAAGCAGTTTTTATCTGCCCTATTAAAGTATAAACAATTTTACTTAATAAAAAGTGTGTTTTTGCCCCTTTAAAAGGCGTTTTGGGTTGAAAAAAAACAGCCACGGTATAAACAATTATAATGGCGTTTTTTCTTCAAAAATATTGGGGCGTTTAAGCGAGTTAAACATTTTGTGATTATATGATAACACAGCCAAAAATATAAGTCAAGCGTTTTTTTTGACAAAACAATATATTGGTAAAAAAATTTTTTTAGACCACAATATATTGTGGAAATTGTGCATAATTGTATATTTTGCACAAACAATAAAAAAACAATTTTACTACTAAAATATGCGTTAATTTTTAACTTTTAACACGCACTTTTGCGCCCCGTTACATTTAGTACAGCAGTTTAATTGTTTAAAGCAAGAAAGCCTGCATGAAAAGTGTTTTTTGCATTATTCATTTTCTGCATAATTATTTTTAGACTTGCACTACGTCTTGTGTTTTTTGCATAAAAAAATTAGCAAAAGCAAGGTCTTACTTTTTTAACACCACTATCCCATTACAAATGAAAGTTAATTGTTTTTACATACAAACTGCTTTAATTTAAAATACTTAATGTTTTATTTACTTATTAAAAGGCTCTGTCACAACAAGCGGTTGATAAAATAAGTTTTATATACTTCGTAATAGTTTGTTATTTGCAAATTTTTACAATTCCTACGTACGGCAAGTACGCCCCCTTGCAAAAATTTACAAATGCTTGACATCTCTTACTCGCATCTAAAACTTCTTTTAGTTTTTATCTAAAGTAATTTTATCCCTTTAAAAAAATCAACCATTGTTTGTGACATCGCCTAATAAAAAACGTTGACAAATTATTAAAATAAATATAAAATATACAAGTACATGAAATAAACGCACTACTAAAAAAATAGTGGCGCGTTTAAGTAAAAAATTTTATGCGCTTAAAGCCATTAAGCGTAATAAGGAGATTTATGGAAGAAAAAAGAGCTGTTACAATGGAAAAGTTGGTTAACCTTTGCAAAGGTCGCGGAATTATTTTCCCCGGTAGCGAAATTTACGGCGGTATGGGTAACACTTGGGACTACGGCCCCGTTGGCGTTGAAATTAAAAATAACGTAAAACGCGCTTGGTGGAAGAGATTTGTTCAAGAAAGTGATAATTCTTACGGCGTAGACGCTGCAATTTTAATGAACCCAACCGTTTGGGACGCAAGCGGTCATACAGCATCATTCTCTGACCCTAAGATGGACTGTAAAGAGTGTAAAACTCGCCATAGAGCAGATACTTTAATAGAAAATCACTCTAAAGGCGCTGTTAACCCAGACACTATGACCAACGAAGAAATGGAGCAATATATTTTTGAACACAAAGTTGTTTGCCCCAAATGCGGTAAGTCAAATTTTACCAACATTAGAACATTTAACCTTATGTTCGAAACCTCTCGCGGTGTAACCGAAGGCGATAAAGATACAATTTACATCCGCCCCGAAACAGCTCAAGGCGAATTCGTTAACTTTTTATCAGTTCAACGTTCTACAAGAGCAAAAGTTCCCTTTGGTATTGGTCAAATCGGTAAGGCGTTCAGAAACGAAATTACCCCCGGTAACTTTATTTTTAGAACTATCGAATTTGAACAGATGGAACATCAATGGTTCTGCAAGGAAGGCACGGACGCTGAATATTATGAATTTTATAAAACTAAAGCTCACGAATTTTTAGTTGACCTTGGAATTAGCGAAAATCACTTACGCTTTAAAGATCACGAAAAGCTTGCGCACTATGCTCGCGCTGCTTGTGATATTCAGTACCTATTCCCTATGGGCTGGTCAGAGCTTAACGGCATTCACAACAGAACTGACTTCGACTTAAAGCGCCACCAAGAATATTCTGGCAAGAGCATGCTTTACGTTGACCCCTACACTAACGAAAAATATATTCCTTACGTTATTGAATACTCTATCGGTGCAGATAGACTTATGCTTGCCCTTTTATCTGAAGCGTATGACGAAGAACAACTTGAAGGCGGAGATACAAGAGTTGTTATGCACTTCCACCCTGCTATTGCAGCGTACAAGGTTGCTATTCTTCCCTTACAGAAAAACCTTGGCGAAAAAGCGCGCGAAGTATACCGCAAGCTTTCTAAGCACTTTATGTGTACTTACGACGAGGCTGGCTCTATCGGCAAACGTTACCGCCGTCAAGACGAAATCGGTACTCCTTACTGCTTAACTATCGACTTTGATACGCTTGAAGATAATACGGTTACCATTCGTGACCGCGATACAATGAGCCAAATCAGACTTTCTTTAGACGAAGTTGCAGACTTTATTGAAGCAAAGCTTAAATTTTAATTTATAAGATAAAAAGCGTGATTTAAACTAATCACGCTTTTTCTTTACTCTTTTTTCTGTATTCACTAGGCGTTACGCCAATTTCGCTTGTAAAAACTTTTATAAAATGTGAAAGGTCGTAAAAACCAACCGCTTGAGCAATATCTGTTATGCTTCTTGCCGTTTGCAAAAGCAAATTTTTAGAAATGGTAATTCTATGCAAGGTCTGCAGTCTTTGTGGAGTTATACCCATTATCTTTTTAAATTTTTGCAAATATGCCGTTCTGGACATCTTTGCTATTTTTACAATATCTTTCAAAAGTATTTGCTCGTTATAGTGTTGATAAATGTATGCAACGCTACTTATAAACTCTTGGTCACCACTAAAATCTTGACCGTCTGCCATATATCTTCTTTGATAAATATCACAAAGCTTTGCAATTATTATCATTGCTTCGCTGTTTGCTATATGAGTATTATTACATAGTCTTTCGCTTACAGAATGCTTTTCTAAACCTTGCAAAAATGGAAAAAGCTCTTGCATTTCGTCAGGCTTTAAAGTAAACCTGTGCTTTGAAGAATATTTTTCACGCATTAGAGGGGAAATTTTAAACAGCGTAGAAAAGGCTGGAAGAAGCTGAAGGTCAGAGCCATTTTTTTCTATATAACTGGCAGTTAAAAGCAAGTGATAAACGTCAAATCCTTTACCACCAACGTAGCCGTGCCAAACGTCGGGCGGAACAATAAAACAGTCCCCACTTTCAACGGTATATTGATAATCCCCAATAAAATGCTCGGCATTACCTCTCGTTACAATATTTATTTCGTAAAAGCCCTGCTGGTGCATACCGCAAGTATAATCCCTTTCAAAAAAACCAAAAACCTGCTTTACAGGATTTACAAAAACGTGCTCTTCTTTAAAATACCCACCTGGGCGTCTTGTATCTAATGGTGGTTTTTGAACGCTCACTTTTTACCCCACTTGTACTTTTATACAACTTTTTTTGTATTTTTATATATTGATTATATCACAGCTAAATGATATAATCAAGTAGCAGAAATAAAAAAATATTTTAGTATGGAAAAAAATTAATTCACAAGGTGATTTTATGACCGAAAAAGCAAGAATTGAACAAGTTTATAAGCGCTCAACAGAGCTTGGCCTTAATCCCCCACTTCAAACGTTCAACTACGATTTACATAAATTCGCGTTAGAAAAATATTACGATTTGCCAAGATGGGAAAAAATAGCGCGCGCTACTGCGGATGCTGTTATAAACCAAGAAATACTTATTGAACCACAAGATAAAATTATAGGAAGAACCTTTCACTCAAATGATAAGCCTATTGAAAAATTCGACCCCGACTTTGACTATAACGCTCGCCGAAAAGATATGCTAGCAAAGCACCCTGAATATGCAG
>JAFQBR010000147.1 GCA_017399665.1 Clostridia bacterium
AGGTGGGCGGTCAATATCGCCTTCTGGGATTTTATAGGCTTTTATCTTTCCGCATTGGCTCATAATAATTCCGCCTTGATTTTTCTCGTTTAGGGTAGATGCTAGAGCGGCTTGACTTTTCTCATCTAAATAGGTAACAACTTTTATTTGATTGGTTGAATAAGGCGAAATTTGCAAAATTTCAAATAATTCTTCTTCGCATACGGAAAGATATTCGTTTGCTTGCACTTGCTTTGTGCTAATTTTTTCGTTTTTACTCCTTAAATACTCGCTTTCGCTTATATATCCTTGTTCGTGCATGAGTTTAAGCACGGAATTTTTTCTGTTTTCGCATTCTTTTTTCCTTGGATTATACACGGATGGGGCTTTTACAGTCGACGCAAGGGCTGCGGCTTCTGTAAGAGTTAAATCGTAAGCGCTTTTTGCAAAATAATTTTTACTTGCCTGTTCAATACCGTAACACCCCTCACCAAAGTAAATCCCATTTAAATAAAAGGACAAAATTTCATCTTTAGAATAGATTTTCTCCATTTTTAATGCAAGTTTTATTTCTTTTATTTTTCTTGAAAGAGTTTTTTCACTTGTTAAGTGTGTGTTTTTGATAAGCTGTTGAGTGATAGTAGAGCCACCTTCTTTTACGGATTTAGATAACATATTGTTTTTGAAAGCTCTTAGCATACCTCTAATATCAACGCCGTTGTGTTTATAAAAGCGTTTATCCTCAACTGCAATAAAAGCATTTTTTACATAACTTGGCAAATTATCTATATCTGCACGCTCATTTGCTTTACTACCAAGTTCAATTATGTTTTCGTTTGAAGAAAGGTACTGAATGGTCGATCTGCTTTTAATAAGTTTGCTTTTATCAATCGCTTGCCTTGACGGAGTAAATAAATAAATGCCAAAGGCGCAGATAGCTGTTAAAAAAACAAAAAACAGGCATAAAATTGTCTTAAAAACCCTTTTTTTTCTCATTAAAAGTATTATGTTTATAATTTTTATAATTATACAGTAAAAAGTTCTTGAATTTTACGCTTAATTTTAGTATAATTTAAAAGATATGGAAAAGAGATATTTTATACAAACTTACGGATGTCAAATGAACATCCATGAATCCGAAAAATTAGCAGGCATGCTTGAGGGGTTAGGTTATAGCGAAGTTGACGCGCCCGAAAAAGCAAGCTTAATTATTTACGTTACCTGTTGCATTCGCGAAAATGCTGAACAAAAGGTTTACGGTCATCTTGGCGCGTTAAAGCCTTATAAGGTTAAAAATCCCGAGGTTATTGTGGCTGTTGGCGGTTGCATGACTCAGCAAAAGGGAGCAAGTGAAAAGCTACATAAGGTTTTTCCATTTGTTGATATAATTTTTGGAACACATAATTTATGCGATTTCGAACGTTTGTTAAAGGAAAAACAATCAAGGCGTAAAACGCTTATAGAAATAACCGAAAATTCAAGCGAGCGGGAATGTATCCCCATGAAGAGAAGTAGCTTTCCAAACGCTTGGGTAAATATTATTTACGGCTGTAATAATTTTTGCACTTACTGCATAGTTCCCTACGTTCGCGGGCGTGAAAAGTCAAGAAAAATAGCAGACGTTGTTTCAGAGGTCAAACAGCTTGTAGCTGAAGGCTATAAAGAAATTACTTTGCTTGGTCAAAACGTTAATTCTTACGGTAACGACGCAAAAGGCGAAGAGGGATACGGTGATTTTGCAGACCTATTGAACGCCATTGGCGAAGAAGTTAAGGGTGATTACAGACTGCGCTTTATGTCTAGCCATCCAAAGGATTTAACAGAAAGGCTTGTTCAGGCAATAGTTAATAACAAAAACGTTTGTCACAGCATTCATCTTCCTTTGCAGTCGGGTAGCACTTCAATACTTGCACAGATGAACAGACGTTACACGCGAGAGCAATATCTTGAAAAGGTTGCTCTTATTAAAAAATATATGCCGGACTGCGCCATTTCAACAGACGTCATGGTTGGTTTCCCCGGTGAAACGGAACAAGATTATGAAGACACTATGTCTTTAATGGAAGAGGTTAATTTTGCCTCTGCATTTATGTTCGTATATTCCCCGCGTGAAGGAACGCCTGCTGCAAAGCGTGAAGATCAAATTGCCCCGGAAATTTCTAAAGAGCGAATAATGAAAATGGTGGCAAAGCAAAACGAAAGAACGGCAAACCTTTCTAAAGCATACGAGGGTAAAACGGTAAGAATTCTTTGCGAGGATTA
>JAFQBR010000013.1 GCA_017399665.1 Clostridia bacterium
AGGTTCGAGCCCTGTTGTTCCCACCAATCATTTTAATAACCAAGTATGGAATATGCGGGAATGGCTCAGTGGTAGAGCGTTGCCTTGCCAAGGCAAATGTCGCGAGTTCGAATCTCGTTTCCCGCTCCATTTTTTTTACCCAAAAAAGGGTATAATCGGTACCATAGCCAAGCGGTAAGGCCAAGGTCTGCAACACCTTTATGCCCCAGTTCAAATCTGGGTGGTACCTCCAGAAAAACGACAAGTTCGACTTGTCGTTTTTTCAATTAAATCCGCTGTATGCGGAATAAATCCACCTGTGGTGGATGAAATCTTGCTTCGCAAGGTTAGGGAGAGGCGGATTTGATTTCATCTGAGGCGGAACATCGAAGATTTCACCCAAACTTGTTTGGATTTCATCCTGCAAAGCAGGATTTCATTATTTATAAAAGGGGTTATTTATGAAAAAAGAAGAATTATTAAAGCTTTCTGCAAAGGAGCTTGTTGATTTAGGCATTTGTCCTACATGTTTTAATAGGGAAAATGGTGGTGCGCTCTATGGGGACAACAGTAATACTCTTATATACGAAGACGAAGATATAGAGTGTTTCTTTGTTAAAAATCCACGCGCAAAGGGGCATATGTGCATATCATCTATTAATCATTATCACGATATGAGTGAAGCGCCAGACTTTTTAAATGAAAAAATAATTAGGTTTAGCAAGCAATTTATGAAATTTCTTTGCAAGGTTTACGGTTGCGAAAGGGTATATCTTTGCACTATGTGCGACGGTCCGAATAATCATTACCACGTTCAACTTATTCCAAGGTATTCCTTTGAAGAGCGCGGTAGTAAGAATTTTGTTAAAAAAAGAGAAGAGTATCTATTTGATAAAGAAAAGTTTTTTAAAATAAAGGGCTTAATCAACGAGTACGTAAAATCGAATAAATGAAGCAAATAAGAAAAAATAAATCACAACTTTAAAAATAATAAAAGTGCCGATAATCGACTTATATCGGCACTTTTTAATTGCTTTTAGTGAAATATAATTATAGAATACAATAAATCAAGTTTTTAAAATAAGTTTATTCTTGACAGTTGACTGCTTATATGTTATACTTAACAAAAAACTTTTTAATGGTGAAGAATGTATTCATTTATTAGCGGACTATTAAGTGATAAAAAAGGTGGCGCAGTATTTACCTGCTTTGGTATTTATCACTTATGTTACGTCGTTTTAATTGCAGTTATAATTACTTTGGCTTTGTTATATTTAAAAAACAAAGAGAAAGAAAAGTGGCAAAAGCTCGCAAATATCTTTCTATATATTTCATTCGGTATTTATATGGCGGGATTTTTCTTAATGCCATTTGCTTATGGAGAAATAGATATTGAAAAATTACCCTTTCATATATGCACTGCAATATGCGTGCTTTGTTTTTTAAGTAATCACAATGCTTTTTTGAAAAAATTTAGATGGAATTTTGCTTTGCTTGGCTTTATTTCAAATTTGGTTTATCTTCTTTATCCTGCAGGGGTTATGTGGTATCAAGTGCATCCACTATCTTATAGGGTAATTGAAACTTTACTTTTTCACGGATTTATGGTCGTTTACGGTCTATTAACTTTAATAAGCGAAAAAGAATTAGCCTCAAAGTGGAAAACAAGGTATTATGATTTAGTTATTATTTCTATTTTAGTGGTTTGGGCAATAATTGGCAATGTTTGTTATAATGCGAACGTTGGTAATTATTCACATTTCTTTAATTGGTTTTTCGTGGTAAGAGATCCCTTTTATATTTTACCTGAAAAAATAGCGCCATTTGTAATGCCGTTTGTAAATATATTCCTTTTCTTTTTAGTAGAAAATCTTGTATGTTTTATTCTTCATACAACTAATAAGAAAAAATAAATCACAACTTTAAAAATAATAAAAGTGCCGATAATCGACTTATATCGGCACTTTTTGTTTGTTTTATTTATTTCAATTTGCTTTTTATAAGCAGTTTATAAAGTATAATGAAATAGCGATTAGAATTTGAGCTGGGTAATAAAAAGAGTGGCATAAAATACTAATAATTCGTTTCTTTTCGCCAAAGTAGTTGTGCATAAGAACCATGTCTGACGCGTAGAAAAGTGTAAAACCAATAGTTAGTAAAAGTGCGGGAATTGTAAAGTTAAATATTAGTGCCGTTACGCAAAGCGCAAAAGAAAGGCTTTCTATTAACGAATAAGCAAAAACGCCAACCGTTAATTTTTTGTAGTTTAATTTGCCAAACAATTTATTGCCAAAGGTGTAGAATAAAGACATTGGAATAATAAATGCAATAACCCAAGGCGAAATGCCAAACAGTAATATTAAAGCAATACAGTAAGTTAAATGGCCAAGGGCAAACCAGGTTGCTCCGCCAACGATAACAGGCATTCTGTCACGCTTTAATTCGCTTATTCTAGGCATACCTAAAATTATATCGCCAATTAAACAAAGAATAAGTGCTAGAATTATTAAAAACCCGCCTATAAGCACGTTATCGCCTAGTTTATCGTAATGTTTTGATACGATATGGAATAGGCAAAACAAGCCTAAAACAGTAAATAACATACTTGCGGTAGTTTTAAAATATAAGTTTGCAAGGTTTTTATTAAAAGAAATTATTGTAAAAATACAAGAAACTATAATACAAAGAGATAAAAGTATAATGATATATGCAGGCATTCTGTCTCCTAGTAAAAATTATATATTATTTTGGCTATGTCATAAACAATAGTTAATTTTTTAAAGGGATAAAATTATTTTATCAACTGTTTGTTGTGACAGAGCTATTTATTATTTTTTACGGCGTAAATCCTCGCCATCAACAAGAATTCTAGCGCTTTCGTTGCCAGAAATTCGACTTGAAAATCTTTCGGTATATCTTGTTTTTAATTCATCTAAATTAAGGTTTGTAGTAATAACAAAGGGCGCACCGCTAGTAATTCTTTCGGAAATTATAGCAGTTAAATATGGCGCTGTAACGTTGGCAAGCAATGGCTCTGTGCCAAGGTCGTCAATAATAAGTAAATCACAGCTTGTAAGTAGTGAAAAAATAGCTTGTTTATCACTAAGGCTTGCCGTGTGATAGTTTAAAAAGACTTCGTTTAGCTTTACTGCTGTAAGAAAGATTACGTTATAATTTTTCTCAATTAGCGAATTTGCTATACATTGAGCAGAGAAGGTTTTTCCAACCCCGGATGATCCCATTAAAATTAGGTTTTTAACCTTTACAGGAGGGAATTTTTCTACATATTTTTCAAGTAAAGCTTTTAATTTTAAACTGTTTGGATTTAATTCCGTAAACTGTTCAAAAGATGGGAAGCGTTGCTCGGGCAAATTCAGTGTTTGCGCGCAAATTTTTGCAAGATTTTTGTAAAAGCATTCGCAAACACCTGTTTGTAAAAAGCCTGTATCTTGACAGATAGCGCATTCGTATCTAGGGGAAAGATCGCGCTCCGTAAGATTATAAGATTTTAAAATTTCTTCGCGCTTTAAAAAAAGCTCGTTTCGCGCTTTTTCAAGTAGTAAAACAAGACCGTTATTACCTTCGTATTTTGCCTTTGCAATTTTTAGCGTCTTGTCTTTTATAGCATAGCGATTGCTCACCCATTCTTGGTTAAGGCTTAACTTTTCGCTAACTTCATACGCCTTATTTTGCGCGTTAATACGCTTAGTTTCATAGCTTCTAATAAGGGCGTTCATAATTTGATTATTTTCTATCATGACTAAAACTTAATATCGTCAATGCTATCGATTAAAGCATCGAGTTCCTCCTTGGTATATGTGCGTTCGCTTGCAAAATGTTCGGTTTTTTGGCTAGCGTATGGCTTAGAATTTGACATTTTGGGCGTTTGAGGTATCTTATCCTTAGTAAAAATACCGTTAGACTTCCAGTCAGAAAGAAGTGCGTTTATGTAAACTAAGGGGCGCAGTTTGTCTTTCCCAATAGCGCAAGCTTCGGTAATCATTTCTGAAGAGAAGCCCCAATTATACCAAGTTGTAAGAAGTTGACGGTCACTATCGTTCGGTCTTCTATCGATAGAGCATTCGGCAAGAATTTGTTTAATAAATTCGTCGTATGCGGCAAGACCTTTTACGTATTCGGCTATACTTGAAAGGGTAATAAGTCCTTTATCGTAAAGCATGTCGATTTGATCGTTTAGTAGGCTAAGCGTACGCTTGTTTTTCTTAAAGCACCAGTTTGCAAGAAATTCTAGTGTGTCGCCATCATAGCCCTTTGCCGTCCAGGGTAGAATATATGTTTCAACCACGGGGTCAACAACTTCAACGTAAACAGATAGCGCTTTGCAAACCTTAACAGCAAGCTCTTTATAGCTTTCGCGCTCGCTTAAATAATTTTCTATTTCTTTTTCTGTAAATAGCTTGTTTGAATAAAGCTCAAGAATAAAGCTGTCTAACGCGCTAATATTTTTACGCTTACATTTTTTGGCAATAAATAAAAGAACGCGCTGTTCATAGCCAAGTTGGGTTTTCCATTTGTTAAATAGTTGTAAATCTTCAATTTCGGGTTTTCTTTTTAAGCCAAGAGCAATAAGTATCGCAGAAATATCCTCGCTTCTAACCATGTAGTCGGAAAGCTCTTTTTCAATAAGCTCGGTAGTAATTACCCCACGAGAGGCAAAATCCTTGGCAACGGTAATAATATATCTGTAACCGATTGAAGTGCCTTTAAGGTCAACGCAGTATTTGCAAATCATTAGCATTGCCTCAGGTTTTACTGAATATTCTTCCATGAGGTTAAAGTATGCGGAATATTCAGCCGTGCTTATCATTCTGTCCGGTAGTAAGGCTTGAAGGGCATTTGTAAACTCCGTGTATTTTTCAGGTTTAAACTTGCGTGGTTTTCCCTGTTTTGAAAGGGGAAGATATCTTACGCTAAAAGGCTCTTCTGAAATGATGGATACAAGGTCGTACTCTTCCCAAAATTTAAAGGCGTCAATAACAGATTCTTCAGTTAAGTTTAGCTCGCTAGCTAGCGATTGCAAAGTCATTTCTCTGTTTTGACGGCAAACCAAAAGCCCGAATAGGTAAACGCGAACGGCGTCTCCGCTGGCTTCGGGTAGGTAGTCGGTGATAAAATGACTGTCTAAGGGCAAAACCTTTTCTTTATTATATTCGTTTGAGAAAGAGCAAAATGACATAATAACTCACTTTTAGCATAAAAAATTAGCCCTGTTTAAATGGGGAAATTCTTTAAACACTTGATTTAAACTTTAATATGTTATATAATATAATAAATTATTATTAAAGAAAAATCAAGTTAAATAAGAGTTTTTATAAAATATTTTTTTAGCGTAATTATTGATAGCGTTAGGTAAAACACTTTTTAACATTAGTTGAGGAAAGTTAAGTATGAAGATTTTACACACTTCCGATTGGCATATCGGTAAAAAGCTTGTGAAAAAAGCAAGACTAGAAGAGCAAAAGCAGGCTCTTTTGGAAATTTGCAATATTTGTGATAGAGAGCAAGTTGACCTAGTTTTAGTAGCTGGGGATATTTTTGATACCTTTATTCCCTCTGCTGATGCCGAAGAGGTGTTTTTTGAATTTATACATAAACTAGCAACTCCTTCACGCGCGGTAGTGTTTATTAGTGGTAATCACGACGATTGGCAAAGATTAAGCGCTCCTTGTGTTTTGGCAAGCAAATATAACGCTTATATTTTTGGCGGTGAAAACACACCCAGCGTTGGCGGAGCAGATGTTAAAGCTATAAGGGCAGGTAAAAACTTTATTGAAATCGCAAAGGGGGAGGAATGTGTTTACGTTGGAGCTTTGCCATATCCCAGCGAACTACGACTAGGTGAAAAGAAAAGCGATTTACCTTACGGTGAAAAGATAAAAGAGTGGATTAGTGAATGCTTTGAAAACAACGTGAACAACCATCCGCAAATACTTATATCACATCTGTTTATGCTTGGCGGACAGAAGAGTGAAAGCGAAAGAGATATAGAGCTTGGCGGAGCAAGAATAGTGGAAAATTCGGTTATACCAAGTGATATTTTATATACCGCCCTTGGTCATCTACATAAACGTCAAGTGATAAGTAAGGATAGAAATATAATATACAGCGGTTCTTTACTTTGTTATTCTTTTGATGAAATCGGTCACGAAAAATCAGTTACGTTGTTTGAAGTTTACGACAATAAAGTGCAAAATTTACAAATTTTACCGCTAAATTGTGGCAAACGCTTAGTAAAAATAGTTGCTGATAACGTCGAAAAAGCAAAAGAACTTTTAGAAATGTATTCAGACTGTCACGTCTTTTTAACCTTAAAGCTAAATGGGGTTTTATCTGAAAGTGAAAGCAGAGAATTGTTTGGAAATTATCCACAGCTTGTAGATTATAAGCTGGAAATACTTTCTGACTATAACGCGGTTTTAGGGGAAGAGAGAAAAAGGCTTAACAGCAAGCAGTTATTTGAAGAGTATTACAAAGAAAAAAATAACGGCGAGCAGCCACCTGAAGAAATTATGAAAATTTATCTTGAAGCAATTAGCGAGGAAGAATAATGAAACCGTTGTATCTTGAAATTGAAGGGGTAAAAAGCGTATCCGAAAAGCAGACTGTCAATTTTGAGCGTGTTGCCAAAAGCGGTATTTTTGGTGTTTTTGGTAAAACGGGTAGCGGTAAAACTACTATTTTAGACAGTATAGTTCTTGCTTTATACGGAGATGTTACAAACTCTGTAGGAAATAAAGATTTTGTAAATACGGGGTGTAGCCGTGCAAGGGTTATGCTCACTTTTTCCGTGCTAGAAAATGGCGAAAGGGGAGTATATAAGGTAGAAAGAGTTTATAAATTTGATAAGAAAAGAGAAAATTTAACTTCTTCTGCTTATTTAAGTAAAATTGTAGAAGGGGAAGAATACCCGATTGCAGAAAATACAAAGCAGGTTAACGAAAAACTAGAAAGTGAAATAATAGGGCTTGATAAAAAGGACTTTTTAAAGTGCATAGCTTTACCGCAAGGCGCTTTTTCGGACTTTATAAAGCAAACCCGCTCTTTAAGGCTTTCTTTTGTGGGTAAGCTTTTCGGGCTTGAAAAATATGGAAAGCCTTTAGCTGATAAAATTACTTTAAAGGACAGAATATTAAACGATAAGCAAAATCAGCTACTTGGCGAAAGCTCGGCATTAGAAGTCTACGATGAAAACTACTTACAAGAAAGCAAAAAGCAGTTGGATGAAGTAACTGAAGAGTTAGATAAAGCAACTAAAGAAATGAATGCCGAAAAAGAGAAATTCGAGCTTGTAAAAACGCAATATAATCTTTGTGAAGAAAGGCAAGATAAAATTGACGTAAGAAATAAAAAACTAGCCTATATGCCCGTTATCGAGGGTTATAGGCGCGAAATTGATATTTATGATAACGCCTTATTTGCTAAAAAAGAGATGGAACTTTATTTGCAAAGTCAACAAACGATAAAGCTAGTAGAAAAAAACATTGCAGACTTTAACAAAGAGAAAGAAAGCCTTGGAGCTAGAAGAATAAAGGTTTATAACGAGTTTAAAAATATACCGCAAATGCAGGAGGATTTAGCCTTACTTATAAGCAAAAAAGAGCTATCTAAAGGTATAGCGGAAAAGATAGATTGGCTTGAAAATAAGAATAAAGAGCTTATTAAAGAACGTGAGGAATACAAAAAATTAACTTTAGAAAAGCTCACTTTAACAAAGAAGAAGGAGGAGGCTTTAAAAGAAGAAAGCAGTTGTTTAAAAAAGGCGGAAGAATTTAATACGAAGCAGGCGCTATCTTTACTTGCAAGCAAACTTTCTTTAACCGCAGTAAACGAGTTTGCAAGCCAACAGCTTGACTTTTTAAATGAATTATTAACTCGTTTAAAGCAAGAGCAAATATCGACTGAAAGTGCTGTTAATCGACTTATAGCCCAACAAATTGAAAAAATTAAAGCTCTTTTATCAAAGGAAACGGGCGAAGTTGGGGTGGATGCCTTAAACGAATGTATTTGCGTTATAGAAAAAAATCAGATGTTTATAGCAAAGGCGCAAAAGGCAAAAGAAGTCTTTATTCAAGCGGAAACTAACCTTAACGCAGTTGAAGAAAAAATGCAACAAAGCCTTAAACGTGGAAAAACACTTAAGGATGAATGCGATCTTTATCAAACAGAAGTCAACGCCTTTTTGCAAGGAAAAAGTTTTGAGCAAGCGAAAAAGGATACGGAATTAGCAATTAAATGGACTGTAAAAAGAATTGACGAAATAAACAAGGAATTTGAAAGCGTTAACGAAGAGTTAAACAGCAGTGCAGCAAAAATTGCTCAGTATGAATCGGATTTAGCTAATGCTAAAAAGATAAATAAGGAAACTGCTTACGCCCTTGAAAACAAGCTTACTGCAAAGGGTATTACTTTAGAAAACGCCGTTGCAATACTTGAAGATAGCGAAAGGATAGAAAAAAATCGCGCAGTAGAGCAGTCTTTTACCAAAGAACTTGCCCATTTAGAAAGTGCTATTGGCGAGCTAAATGAAAAACTTAAGGACGTGACAGTTAGTAAAGAAGATTACGAAAAAGCACGCCTTTTATATACAAGTAAAGAAGAAATTTGTATTTTTATTAATAAAAAA
>JAFQBR010000148.1 GCA_017399665.1 Clostridia bacterium
TAAATCGCTAAAGCGAATAAATCTGCAAAGCAGATGAAATTGCTAGCGCAATTAAATCCACGCCCGCGTGGGTTTGGGGATGGCTCTTATTATAGAATTAGAGATCTTTCGACTACGCTCAAGATGACAAGGCGAAAAAAGACAGTTTTATAATTGCGTAAGTGGGTAAAAAAATAATTGTGTTTTAACGCTAATTGTGGTATAATTTTTCTATTATTTATAGGGCGGAAAAATATGATTACTATAAACGATTTTCATCAATTACTTGGCGCAACTATAATGGTGTGTCAGCGCATAGAAACGGACGTTAAGCTTATGTATGCAGGCATGATGAAGGGGGATTTTGAAAGAAATCTTGCCTTTGTTAAAAATAAGGCGCTTGGTCAAGTTTTAGTGGAACTTGAAGAGCTTGATATATGCAGTAAAAATCCATATTTTAGTGTGCGCGACTACGAGCATCTTGGCGAAATAAAAGATATAAGAAATTATTGGGTGCATAAAGGTTACGCTTCTTTCATATATTTACCGCAAGATAAGTGGCAAGCCGGGCTTGAAGATAGGTACTTAAAGCTTCAAAGCGAATACAGAAAATTAGATGCGCTAGCGCGCGAAGCGGAAAGCGTAAGGCTTGATATTATGAAGAGGTTTGGCAGAATTTAGCGCGTACGTATGCTTAATTTTTAGCCAAAATATTAAAAATAAGTAAATTTTTAACAATAGAATATACTTAATAGAGAAGATTATGAATATATTTAAAAGAATTTATTGCAGAGTATATCAAACAGCTTTTTATTTGCTTTTACCCTTTTTGCCCTATCGCACGCCTGAAATTTTAAGCGGGGCAGAGGATATTGCAAGGGTTATAAAGCAAAAGGGGTTTAGTCGCGTGCTTATCGTTACGGACGGGTTTTTAAAGTCTAGCGGAGCAACGCAAAACCTAGAAAATACTTTAGTAAAGGAAAATTTGCAAATAGCAGTTTTTTCGCAGGTTAACGCAAACCCCACCGTAATCAACGTAGAAAGCGGACTTGAAATTTATAAAGAACATAACGCAGAGTGCATAATTGCCTTTGGTGGTGGCTCGGCTATGGACTGCGCAAAAGCTATTGGCGCGCGCGTTGCCTACCCACGAAAAAGCCTTGAAAAACTTAAAGGGCTTTTAAAAGTTAGAAAAAAGATCCCACTACTTTTTGCTTGTCCAACAACGGCAGGAACGGGTAGCGAGGTTACCGTTACTTCAGTTATTACAGATAGTGAAAAGCATCATAAATATACAATGAACAGCTTTGCTCTAATCCCATCTTACGCCGTGCTTGATGCAAAGGCTACTTTAACCTTGCCCAAGCATTTGACTTCAACAACAGGGATGGATGCTTTAACCCATGCGGTAGAGGCGTTTATTGGGCGCTCTACAACAAGATCTACAAGGGCGCAGGCGACGCAGGCAACCAAACTGATATTTGAAAACATTTTAACGGCATATAACCAGCCAACTAATTTAGTTGCGCGCGAAAATATGTTAAAGGCGGCATATCTTGCAGGGCTTGCATTTACAAAATCTTACGTTGGTTACGTCCACGCAATAGCGCATTCGCTTGGCGGTAAATATAACGTGGCGCACGGGCTTGCAAACAGCGTACTGCTCCCCGTAGTGTTAAAGGGGTATGGCAAAAGCGCGCACAAAAAGCTTTATAAGTTGGCGCTAGCCACAGATGTTTGCGAAAAGCAAGATAGCTATGAGGTAGGGGCTAAAAAGTTCATTCAAAAAATTGAATTTTTATTACAGGAAATGAGCATTCCTACCTATATCGACAAAATAGAAGAAAAAGATATCCCAGAGATGGCTGAGCATGCCGATAAAGAGGCAAATCCACTTTATCCTGTGCCAAAGCTTTTTGACGGGGCTCAGCTTAGTACCTTTTACTACCAAATTATAAAAAAGGATTAACTTTTATGGAAGAAAAAGTTTTAATTTCAATAGTAAATAGTCAGCGCGAGTATTTTTTAAGCGGTAAAACACTTTCTTACGAGTTTAGAAAACAAATGCTTAAAAAGTTATACAGCGCAGTTAGTGAATATAAAGAGCAAATTCAAACGGCACTTTACAACGACCTTGGCAAAGGTGAGTTTGAAAGCTATATGTGCGAGGTTGGCTTAACCCTTTCAGAAATTTCTTACATGATTAAAAATCTTAAAAAATTCATGGCAAAAAGAAAGGTCAAAACCCCACTTGCTCAGTTTAAGTCAAAAAGCTTTACAATTTGTTCCCCTTACGGAAACGTGCTTATAATGAGCCCATGGAACTATCCCTTTTTGCTCACTATAAGCCCTCTTTGTAACGCCTTAGCGGCAGGAAATACGGCTGTTGTAAAGCCAAGCGCATATTCGCCTAACACAAGCGCGGTTATAGGTAAAATTATTGAAGAGGTTTTTCCGCGCGGTTACGTAGACGTAGTTACAGGTGGTAGGGCAGAAAACCAGGCGCTTCTTAAACAAAAATTTGATATGGTCTTTTTTACAGGCAGTCAGGCTGTTGGTAAAGAGGTTTTAAGAAACTGCGCAGAGCACTTAACCCCTGCCGTTTTAGAGCTTGGTGGTAAAAGCCCTTGTATTGTAGATGAAAGCGCAAATATTGAAGTAAGCGCAAGAAGAATTGTTTTTGGTAAGCTTATTAACTGCGGTCAAACGTGCGTTGCACCCGATTATATTCTTTGCCATAGCTCTGTAAAAGATAAGCTTATTGATGCAATTTGCAAAGAGATTACTAAACAATACGGCGAAAATCCATTAGAAAATAAGGCGTATGGCAAGATAATAAACACCAAGCACTTTGAACGAATTTGCGGGCTTATTGATAGCAAAAAGGTCGTTTGTGGCGCAAAAAGTGATGAACGTACGTTAAAAATCGCGCCAACTGTTATGCAAAACGTTACCTTTGATGACGCTGTTATGCAAGAAGAAATCTTTGGCCCTGTTCTTCCCGTTATTACCTTTAACGATTTTAGCGAGGTTATTCCTATGCTAAAGAAAATGGCTCATCCACTCGCTCTTTATTTCTTTACTCAAAACCAAAAAAGAGCAGACGAGGTGCTTACCTCTCTTTCCTTTGGCGGTGGTTGTATTAACGACTGCATTATTCACCTTGCCACAAGCGAAATGGGCTTTGGTGGTGTTGGCGAAAGTGGTATGGGCGCATACCACGGGCGCGTTGGATTTGAAAGCTTTTCGCATATAAAAAGCATTGTGAATAAATCTACGGCAATAGATCTTCCCATGCGCTATCAGCCTTATAGCGAAAAAAACAGAAAGCTAATAAATAAATTTTTAAAGTAATTATTACATAAAAAATGTAGATTAAAAATAGTAAAAATAAAACCGCCAAAGTTGAGTTAATCGACCTATAGGCGGTTTTTTTGTTGTAAAACTAAAGTAAATTTGTTTTTAAAAGTATATAAAACTGCTTTTAATATTGCAAAAAACAAAACTTTTTGGTAGAATGTTAACAAAAACTTTAGGAGAAAAAATATGGTTTACGGGTATGCGCGAGTGTCTTCAGTTGACCAAAATTTAGAAAGACAGCTTGCGCAGTTTGAAGAATTTGGGATTAGTAAAAAATGTATTTATAGCGACAAAAAAAGCGGAAAGGATTTTATTAGGGATAACTATTTAAAGCTTATTAAAAAAATTAAAAGAGGGGATTTACTCGTTATAAAATCCATTGACCGTTTAGGGCGTAATTACGTTATGATAACAAGTGAATGGCAAAGAATTACAAAGGATATCGGCGCAGATATTTTAGTTTTAGATATGCCACTTTTAGACACTCGCGATAAAAATAATTCTTTAATGGGTAAGTTTATTTCAGACGTCGTGCTTCAAGTGCTTTCATTTGTTGCAGAAAACGAAAGAATAAACATAAAAGCTCGCCAAAAAGAAGGTATTGAACTTGCTAAAAAAAGGGGTGTAAAATTTGGTAGGCCAAAAAGAATATTTACCGAAGAAGAAAAGCAAATATTTATTTTATACAACAGTAAAAAAATCCCTCTTTCTTCTGCGCTTTCACAAATAAAAATGCAAAGCCCCCTCTTTTTTTATTTTTTAAAAAAATATAGAAAAGGCAAACTTTGTTAATAGCTAAAATCGCAAATGAGATTATCTTTTAACAAAAAGCTTACCTTTTGCGCAAGATTATTTTTTAGTAAAAGCGCGCTAATTTGATTTTCGAGCCTTAAAGGAATAAAGTTATAAAATTCGCCAAAAAAACCTTTAATTAAAGCTGAATGTTCTTTTAAATCGGGGTGTAAAAACTCGTAAAATTCTTCTTTATAAAGTAAAGTTTCTAAAAAGGCAAATGGTCTTAAAAGTGGCGATAACGCACTTATAGGCGCACTTTTTGTTGTGTTTTTATTTAATATAGCACCCTTTTTATCAACTGTAATTAAAAAGGAAAAGCCTTTTAAAGTGTTTGTGTTTTGTGTAATAAAAAGCTTATCGTCCTTTATATAAAATTCGTTGCAGTTGAATTTATTTACAATAATGGGCGTGCTTTCTAGGCTAAAAAACAAAAGCTTGCCTTTTTCTTTTTGTTGTATAAAAAGTATTAAATTGTTGCCAATAAGCTCTGCTTGTGCTTTTTCTGGAATAAAGGGTAAAGCAAAAATATTTGAGTTTTGTTTTGTGCAGACAAAAAGCTTTGCGTATCCATCAATAAAAAGATTTACCGCAACGCCCTCAAGCTCAAAACTAAAAAGGTTTTTAAAAGTTGGTATAAATGCACTTTTAAAAATGGGCATAATTAAATAGCCCCCGTCAAAAGCATAGCTTTTAAAGGGTTGATTTCGTTTATTGCACTCGCAAAGCATTATACGTTCTTCTTGCAGTGAATTATCAAAGGGAATAAGGTGAAGAACTCCATCGCCGTCAAAGTCAAAATAGCGCAAATTCAAATCACTTTTCCCAATATATTTTTCGTTTAATGTTACCGCGCAGGGCGTTTTTGAACAAAGACTGTAACGCATATTATATCCCCTTTACGATTTTATGATAAAATATTTATTTTATGATTAAAGAAAAAATATTTTGTCAATAACATTAAAGGTTTAAATATAATAGGGGGTAATTATGCACAGATTAAATAAAAAACAAATTGACGAACTTTTTAGTATGGCAAAGAACGCAAAGCAAAACAAAGAGAGTTTGGTTGACGTTTTTGAGTTTATTGCAAAAAAATATGGAATGGCAAAGGGTAGCGTAAGAAATATTTATTATAGGCAATTAAAAGAGCAAAACTCAATAAGGGATTTATCTGCCAAAAAGGTAGTTGCTTTTAAAAAAGAGGAAGAGGAGCAAATGCTAAAGGAGGTTTTGCTTGCAAGAAAAAGCACTTCTTCTATGAGAGAGGCTTTCTTAACCGTTGCAAACGGGGACAAAAGGCTTGCCATGCGGTATCAAAATAAATACAGTAATATGCTTAAAAAGAGGCGCTCGTTTATAATGCGCGAGGTACTGCTTCAAAAACAGCTTTATGGGGAATGTTTTAACCCCTATATGGCTCAAAGTAATCAGTTAAAACGTAAAAAATTAAAAAAAGAAATAGATGCGCTTATTCAAACGATTACGCAAAAATGCGCACCTGAAAATCAAATGCTTAAGCGCAAGCTTATAGAGTACGAAAAGCTTAACCTTACTAGCGAAAACTTTTCTGATTTAATTAGTGAAAAACAAAAAAGCGGAGCAGAAAGTTTCTTTAAATCAAAAATAAAAGAGCGCGCAAAGGGAAAAGTTAGATGATTTTTGTTTTTTATCTAACTCTAGTTGCAAAAAAACAGGTGTTGTGGTAAAATAGCAGTTAGTAAAAACGGTGATTTGCAAATTGCTGTCACCAGGCATCATTGTAGGAGTTTAGTTATGAGCGAAAGTTGTAATCACGATTGCAGCAGCTGCGCAAGCAAAAGCAGTTGTTCAAGTTCAAGTCAAGACGGTGGTTTATTAAAATGCAAGCCAAACCGTTATTCAAAAATTAAAAAAGTTATTGGCGTAGTAAGCGGTAAGGGTGGCGTTGGTAAGTCTTCTGTTACTTCAATGCTAGCAGTTCTTATGCGCAGAATGGGCTATAAGACAGCCATTTTAGATGCAGATATTACAGGTCCTTCAATTCCTAAAGCATTCGGTATAAAAGAAAAAGCCGTTGCAGATGAAGAGTTTTTATTTCCTGTAATTTCTAAAACGGGAATAGAAATTATGAGTATTAATTTACTATTAGAGGACGAAAGTTCCCCCGTTGTTTGGCGTGGACCTGTTTTAGCGGGCGCTGTTAAGCAATTTTTTGAAGAGGTTAGCTGGAACGAGGTTGACTATATGTTCGTTGATATGCCTCCCGGAACGGGCGACGTACCTCTAACCGTTTTTCAGTCTTTACCGCTAGATGGTATAATTGTTGTAACAACACCACAAGACCTTGTTTCTATGGTTGTTGAAAAAGCTGTAAAAATGGCAAATCTTATGAAGATTAAGGTTTTGGCATTGGTTGAGAATATGTCTTACTTCGTTTGCCCAAACTGCAAGGAAAAACATCATATATTTGGCGAAAGCCGGGTAGAAAGTGAAGCAAAGCGTTTAGGTATAGAATGCTTTGACACTCTTCCTATTGATAGCGAACTTGCAAAGCAGGAGGACGCAGGTCTTATTGAGCTTTTTGAAGGGGATTATTTAACCGAGGTTGTAAAAGCAATAGATAAAATTTAGTAACCGATTACCGCAAGAAAACCTTGCGGTAATTTTTATAGCTAGCATAAAAAATGTAAAAGTGGCGCTATAAGTCGATTATCGACACTTTTATTGTTAAATGCAATCTATTTTTAGCGTATATAATTTGTAAAAAAAATAAAACGTTTTAGTATTTTGGGTTAAAAAAGAGCTATGTTTTTAATAGTAAGTATATCAATTCTTTTTGACATAATAAGTATTTAATGTTATTATATATTTAATATAAAAAGGCGAAAGCTCTATAAAAACTTAAATTTGGGTAGTTATATGGAAGAAAACAGAAAGATTTTTTATTATCTTGCAGAGATAGGAAACGCCGATGCGTTGCAAAGAGCGGTTGCAAGAATCAATGGGGTTGTTAGCGTTAAGGTGGATGAAGATGCTAAAACCCTAGAGTACGTTATTGACGAATGGGCAAGCGATTACGACGTCTTTACCGAAGTGATTGGCGTTTGCGCAGAATGCGGTGCAGTAATTGACTTTGATAGGGCAGATGAGGAAGTTGATTTAAAAGAAGAAGATGCGAATACTATTTTGCCTGAAGAAGAGGTTGAACTTCCCGACGAAGTAGAAGAAAGCGCGCCTGAAAAACCTGCAAAGAAAGAGAAGAAGGCACTTATTAGCGAGCGTTGGCAAAGGGTAATCGAGCTTAGTGTTTCCGTTGCTGCGTGCGTGGTTGCATTCTTCTTAACGGATATAATTCAGTACGTATTTTTAGCGATTTCTTTTGCTCTTGCAGGATATGACGCTTTATACGACGCGATTGTTAAAATGACTAAAAAACAAATAATCAGCGAAGAGCTCGTTATTTGTTTAGCGCTTTTTGCAAGTATTCTTTTAGGATATGCCGTTTACGCTGTTGTAGGGTTATTGCTATATTCAATAGTTGCCTTTGCAAGAAAGACTATTCGTGAAGAGATAGACAAAAACCCAGCTTTTGCTCAAGGCGGACAAACAGTTTCACGCACTAGTGAGGCTGGCATAGAGAAGGTAGAGCCTGAAAAAATAGAAATTGGCGAAAATATAATTTTAGAAGAGAATAAAGTTTGTCCCTTTGACGGAGTTGTTCAAGGGGAATGCGAAATAGAAGATTTTAAGGGTAACGTTCGTAGTGTAGTTGGCGGGGCGGAAATTTACGCTGGAGAAAAAGTGCTTTCTGAAGTTCAAATTACGGTTACCGCTAAGGGCGAAGAATGTAAGTTCGGTAAATATAATAAATTTGTAAATGAAGCGGCAAATAAAACAAGTCCGCTAGCCGAAAAATTACAAAAGCACGCTCAGCTTATTTATATTTGCGTGTTAGCAGTTTCTTTAATTATTGCCTTTGTTCCACCTATTTTTGCTCCCTCATATAAAACGGCTTTATATGAATGGGGCTTAATTGCAGTAATTATTGCCGTCCTTTCTGGCTTAAGCTTTTATACCTTTGCATCACAAATTAATTTACTTTCGCTTCTTGCAAGGGGTAGAAAGTGTAAACTTGGCTTTGCAGGATATAAATCAGTATTAAAACTTGCAAACAGCAAAAAGCTTTTTATTGACTTTGAAAACACAGTTTTAGATGAAGACGGGCAAATTAAAGAGGATGCAGTTGGGGCTATTCGCGAGCTTAAGGATGCTGGAGTTAAAGATATTTCACTTATGTGTTCTTTAAAAGATAGTGATGCCGAAGATGTTTGTAAAGCGCTAAAAATTAAAGAATACTATTCAAGAGAAAGTGACCAAAAGATAGCAGAGCTTAAAAAATCACTTACAAGCGGGGCTTCCGTTGCAACCTCAGCTTGTTTATTTGAATCGCTTGAAGGCGAAGAAAATAAAGGGGCAGTAGTAGCATTTAACTGTGAAGAGCAAGGATATAGCGGTGACGCTTGCATATCCTCTGATCAAATAGCATATCTTCCGTACGCTGTTAAGCTTGCAAAAAGAACGGCAAAAATTCAAAAGTTTAATCTTGCTTTAGGTATTGGCGTAAAGGCGGTGTTGGTAGCGCTTGCGTTACTTGGCTTTGCTAAGCTTTGGTGGGTAGTTTTAGCGGATGCTATCGTTAGCGTAATTTGTGCGATTGCATCATTTATTAACAGTAAAGAAATGTATTAAAAGGAATAAATATGATTACACAAAAGATTTTTGATAAGCTTGCAGATGGGCGTGAAGTAACTGAGTTTATACTTGATAACGGTGTTATAGAGGCACATATTCTAAACTATGGTTGTATTATTCAGTCACTTTTTGTATGCGATAAAGATGGTGTAAAGCGCGACGTTGTGCTTGGCTATGATAATTTAAGTGGCTACGAAAACAACGGCGGTTATTTGGGCGCGTTTATTGGAAGAGTTGCAAACAGAATTAAGGATGCAAAGTTTAATTTGGAAGATAAATCTTATAAGCTTTTTGCAAACGATAATAAAAACAGTCTGCACGGTGGCGAATGTGGGTTTGACAGAAAGGTTTTTGACGCGATAATTGATGGCGAAAATCTTATTTTATCGGCAACGAGCTGTGACGGCGAAGAAGGGTATCCCGGTAACATGGATATTAAAGTAACATATTCGTTAAAGGGCGGAGCTATTAGCATGGACTATGAATGTACTTGCGACAAAATAACCCCTATCAGTCTTACAAATCACTCTTATTTTAACCTTTCAGCAGAAGATACTGTGCTTAATCACAAGCTTACAATCAATGCAGACCATATTACACCAATAGACAAAAATCTTATTCCTACCGGTGAGCTTATGTACGTTGCCGAAACGCCTTTTGATTTTAGAAAGGCAACACTGGTTGGTGAATACATAGATTATCCGCACAAACAAATAAAGCACGGTGGCGGATATGACCATAACTACGTACTTAAAAACTATGGCATTTACGAAAAGGTGGCAACAGTATTTGCATCTGACACGGGTATAAAGATGGACGTTTTAACAAACGATCTTGGAGTGCAGTTTTATTCGGGAAACTTTTTAAATAACGAAATAGGCAAAGGTGGCAGAATTCACTGTAAGCGCTCTGCATTGTGTTTAGAAACACAAAATTTTCCAAATGCAGTTAATCAACCTTCATTCCCAAGCGCTATTTTACGCCCGGGCGAAAAATTTAAACGTAAAACCACCTATTCGTTTAGTGTAGAAAAATAAGGCCCTGTCACAACAAAGGGTTGA
>JAFQBR010000149.1 GCA_017399665.1 Clostridia bacterium
CCCTTGTGCCAGGTAACACCGTTGTCATCAGAGTAGATGGTTCTGGTCGGCAACGTCGAAATGGTTGTATCGTAACCTTGTTAACGAACTTAAGCCTTTAGTAGCAGATGCTGAATGCGACGTTGTAGTTTGCGTTCCCGCAACTGATATCTATGCTGTTGCAGAAGCAGTTAAGGGTAGCAATATCCACCTTGGCGCTCAAAACGTTCACTTTGCTGAAAGTGGCGCATACACAGGCGAAATTTCTGCAGATATGCTTTTAAGCCTTGGCGTTGAATACGTTATTATTGGTCACAGCGAACGCCGTCAATATTTTGGCGAAACAGACGAAACTGTTAATAAAAGAACATTAACCGCTTTAAACAAAGGTCTTATTCCCATTGTTTGTATCGGTGAAACATTAGAAGAAAGAGAAACCGGTAAGACTGAAGAAGTTTTACGCCGTCAAGTTGTTGAAGGCTTAAAGGGTGTTGAAGATTTAACAAAGCTTGTTATCGCTTACGAACCTGTTTGGGCTATCGGCACAGGTAAGACTGCTACTAGCGAACAGGCTAACGAAACAATCGGCTTTATCAGAAACACTTTAGCAGAAGTTTTCTGTCTTAAGTGTGCAGCTGCAGTTCGTATTCAATACGGCGGAAGCATGAAGGGTTCTAACGCAAAAGAACTTATGGCTCAACCTGAAATCGACGGTGGCTTAATTGGCGGCGCATCACTTAAAGCTCCTGATTTTGCTCAAGTTGTTAACTACAATAAATAATTAATAGTTATTGCCTTAAATAAGTTATAATGTTGCCCTATAGGTCGGTTATCGGCATAAAATAGGGTAAAAAACTTAGTTTTTATTCGTATAAGGAGTTAGTAAAAGTATGAAAACAAAACCTGTTTGTCTGTTCATTATGGACGGATACGGCGTTAATGAAAATACTAAAAGCAACGCTATTTCTTGCGCTAACGCAGGCGTTATTAAAGCTCTTCAAAGTAAGTACCCCAGCACTGTTTTAGGCGCTAGCGGTGAAGACGTTGGTCTTCCCGACGGTCAAATGGGTAATAGCGAGGTTGGTCACTTAAATATCGGCGCAGGCAGAATTATTCGCCAAGAGCTTTCAAGAATTACTTACGAAATCGGTAGCGGTGAATTTTTTGAAAATCCTGCTTTAATTAAAGCTATGGACGGCGCTAAGGCTAGCGGTAAAAAATTACATTTATACGGCTTGCTTTCAAACGGCGGTGTTCACAGTCACATTACCCACCTTTACGCTTTATTAAAAATGGCTAAAGAGCGTGGAGTTGAAGAAGTTTACGTTCATTGTTTCTTAGACGGGCGTGACGTTTCACCTACATCAGGGGCTGGTTTTGTAAGAGATTTACAAGCGCAAATCGACGCTATTGGCGTTGGTAAAATAGCATCTGTATCCGGTAGATATTACGCTATGGACAGAGATAACCGTTGGGATCGCGTTGAAAAGGCTTACGATATGTTAACCTTAGGCGTTGGCGAAAAGGCAGAAGATGCAGCAGAAGCTATTGAAGAAAGCTATAAAAACGGTATTACAGATGAATTTGTTCTTCCCACAAAAGTATTTGAAAACGGTAAACCCTTAGGTTTAATTGAAGAAGGCGACAGCATTATTTTCTTCAACTTCCGTCCTGACCGCGCGCGCGAAATAACAAGAGCTTTCTCTGAACCTGAATTTAGCGGATTTGAAAGAAAAACAGGATTTTTAAATCCCTTATATATTTGCTTTACGCAGTATGATGCTACTTTTGCAAACGTAACTATCGCGTTTGGTAAGCAAAGTTATGCAAACACTTTAAGTGAATATCTTTCTAAAAAAGGTCACAAGCACTTAAAGATTGCAGAAACAGAAAAGTATGCGCACGTAACCTTCTTCTTTAACGGTAGCGTAGAAGCGCCCACCGCTTTAGAAGATAGAATTTTAATTGCTTCACCCAAGGTTGCAACTTACGATTTACAACCTGAAATGAGCGCGTACGAAGTAACCGAAAAGGTTTTAGCCGAAATTGAAGCAGATAAGTACGACGTAATCATTCTTAACTATGCAAACTGTGATATGGTTGGTCACACAGGCGTATTTGATGCAGCTGTACAAGCAGTTAAGACTGTTGAAGAATGTATGGATAAAATTGTTACGGCAGTTTTAGCCAAGGGCGGTAGCGCGCTTATTACTGCTGACCACGGTAATGCAGACAAGATGTTTGATGAAGATGGTAAGCCTTTTACCGCTCACACAACAAACCTTGTTCCCTTTATTTTGGTAAGCGAGCAGTTTAAGGACGTTACGTTAAGAAATGGTGGTATTCTTGCCGATATTGCTCCCACCTTACTTGAAGTTATGGGCGAAGAAATACCTGCCGAAATGACCGGCAAATCTTTAATTGCCAAATAATTGCCCTTAAATTAGGCGAAAAACAACATAAAAAACAATAAAATAATAAAAAAATGCGAAAATACTCGCGAAAATACTTGTAATAAATTTGTTGGTGTGATATAATTCATAGGTAATTAATTATATTGCGGTTTTTCGCATACGGAGAAAGAAATGAAACAGTTATTAAGTAATTTATTGGCTACATTTGAATTATATCATGCAATAAGCCTTGTATGCTTAATCTTAGGCGTGCTTTGCGCTATATTCCTTATAATAGTCGTAATGATGCAAAGTGGTAACTCAAACGGTATTGATGCTTTAAGCGGTTCTTCAGATACATTCTATGGCAAGAACAAATCAAAAACTATTGAAAGCAAACTTAAAAAATTAACGGTTATTTGCGTTATTCTTCTTGTTGTTTTCATGATTGCATTCTACCTAATCCAGTTACTAGTACATGTCCCAGTGTAATACCTAACACTAAAGCAAAGCGACTTTTTTAAGTCGCTTTTTTATTTACCTTGTACGGTTATTATTTATACCCGTACTCAAAAACATACGTTATTAATAGTTTTATTATAAAATTACACATATTTAAGTTATGAAGATTACCGAATTTATAGTTTCTGCATTAGAAAGGGCAGGTAAAGACGGAGTATCCTTTAGAAATTTGGCAAAAAAGATGGAAATTTCTTCTAATGCCGAAAAAGAGGTCTTGCTTGAAGTACTTTCTAATCTAGAAAAGGAAAAAGTTATAACTGAATATCATTCACGCTATTTTTTAGCACAAAACTCTGGACTTATCGAAGGCAAGATTAAAAGGCATGAACGTGGCTTCGCTTTTTTAATACGAAGTGATGGGGACGCGGATTTATTTATTCCACCAAAGTATTTAAACGGTGCTTATCAAGGGGACAAAGTGCTTGTAAAACCAATGGCATTTAAAGGTGGAAGTAGTGATGAAGCAGAGGTTGTAAAAATACTTGAACGTGGCGTTAATCGACTTACTGGCCTATTTTTTGCAGAAAAAGGGTATGGTTTTGTTCGCCCGGATGACGCAGGCTTTGGCTCTGACGTGTATATTGGTAAGGGCAGAACATTAAATGCTAAAACAGGGCAAAAGGTTGCAGTTAAAATACTTTCTTATCCAGCAAACGGTAGCCCAAACGGCATTGTAACGGATATTTTAGGCAGTCCTTACGATTTACAAACTCAGGTTAAAAGCGTACTTTACAGCCACGACGTTCCACTTGAATTTCCACCAGCAGTTTTAAAAGAGGTGGAGGGAATTTCGGAAGAAATTAGCAAGCAAGAAAGAGATGGCCGTCATGACTTTACTAATTTATTGACAGTTACTATTGACGGCGACGATGCAAAAGACTTTGACGACGCTATTTCTATTGAAAAAACAGAAAAGGGCTACATTCTTTACGTTCATATTGCAGACGTTTCTGCCTTTGTAAAAGCGGGCAGTAAAACGGATAAAGAAGCATATAAGCGCGGAACAAGTATTTACATTCCTGCTAAAGTTTTTCCAATGCTTCCAGAAAAGCTTTCTAACGGGGTTTGCTCTTTAAATCCTAACGTAGAAAGACTTACTTTAACTGCAAAGCTTACTTATAACAGCGAAGGCGTTTTAATAGAAAAGTCCTTCTATAAGTCGATTATCAAGTCAAATTACCGTTTAACTTATAAAAAAGTGCAGGCAATTTTTGACGGGAACAGTGATTTACAAAAAGAATACAAAAAAGTTTTGCCATTACTGTTTGCTTCGCGCGAGCTTATGCACAAAATGCTTGATATAAGAAACAAAAAGGGCATGGTGGATTTAGGTGTAGAAGAGTGCAAAATTGCATTTGAAAATGGCGAGCTTATTGTTGAAAAGCGTGAGGGTTTAGAATCCGAAAGGCTTATTGAGCAATTTATGATTTCTGCAAACGTGGCGGTTGCTGAATACGTATACTATATGGAACTTCCCTTTATCTACCGTGTGCACGGAAAGCCTGATGCAGAAAAGGTGCAGTCCTTAAAAAGTTTTTTACGCGCATGCGCCTTAAAAGTACCGCAAAAACTAGAATTTCCTATGGATTTTCAAAAGGTGCTAATTTCACTTGAAAATAACCCATTAAAGGGAGTTGTTTCAGACGTAATGCTTCGTTCTATGCAAAAAGCTGTTTATTCGCAAGAAAACGAAGGGCATTTTGGCTTAAACGAACAATGCTATTGTCATTTTACCTCACCTATTAGAAGATACCCCGATTTAATTGTTCATAGAATTTTAAAGGGAATTATTGAAGGGCGCGTTGGCGAAGTAATTGAAGAATACGGAGTAAAGGTTAACGAAATTTCACTTAATACTTCTGAAAGCGAAAGAAAGGCGGATTTAATTGAACGAGAGGTAGACGATTTATATATTTGCAAGTTTATGGAACAGTTTGTTGGTGATCTGTTTGAAGGTATTATTAGCGGAGTAACCAATTTTGGCGTTTTTGTTCGCCTTGAAAACGCAGTTGAAGGATTAATTCCCTTGGAAAGCTTGCCAAAGGGCAGGTATGAATTTATTGCAGAAAGCTATACTTTAAAGTCAAATAAACTTGTCTTTAAGCTTGGCGAAAGTGTAGCAGTTAAGCTTGTTTCTACTGATTTTTCAAGTGGAAGAATTTATTTTGATTTAATTAGAAAATTATAAAAAGCTACGCTATAAGTTGATTATCGGCATATTTATAGCAAATTAAGGTAAAAAATGAAAGTTATTTGTGAAAACAGAGAAGCTAGACACGAGTTTTTTATTATAGACACCTTAGAAGCAGGTATTTCTTTAGACGGTGGCGAAGTAAAATCCGTGCGCCTTGGCAACGTGAATTTGAAAGATAGCTTTTGCGCTATATCGCAGGGAAGTATATTCATTAAGAATATGCATATTTCTGTTTACGATAAATCTGGCGCTTATAATATTCGCGAAGCAAAAAGGGATAGGCGCTTACTTCTTCACAAAAGCGAAATAAGAAGACTACTTCAAAAATCTTCAGAAAAAGGATATACGGTAGTTCCCTTAAAGCTTTACTATAAGGATGCGCTTATAAAAGTTGAGG
>JAFQBR010000150.1 GCA_017399665.1 Clostridia bacterium
AGTTTACGTATTCCTCAATTCTTACAGAGCCTGTTGGAATTTTTGAATTTTGATTTATAATTTTTCTTGCAAAGGTATAAGAAGCTGTGTTTCTATCAAGAGAAAAGGTTGAGTTTTGCTTTTCGCTTGGGCTAACAAACCCACTTTCTATAATTTCTTCATAATTATAGTCGGGATCTATCGCAACGCCCCCTTCCGGAGCCATAACACCGGGCGCGCCAGCCTCCATATCATAGTTTGGTGCACCATCATAGTTTGGTGCACCGTTTGGCGCTCCACCGGCAGCGCAAGCAAAAGAAAATATAACAAAGGTTAGAACTAATAATAATGCAAGTAGTTTACTTTTCATAATTTTACCTCCATAGCGTTTATCGCTTTCACATATTATACAACGGCAAAGCACAAATTTCCTTAAAAATTGAAAAAATTTTTTTAAGAAATAGAAAAAAATTCAATTTTGCCGCCTAATATTTGACAATTTTTAAGATATAAGTTATTATCGATATAGATAAAAAATACAATTACGCAAAATAAGTAAATGTAAATATCAAAAAGGAGATTAAGAAATGAAACTATTAAAGAAAATTACTGTTTTTGTTCTATTGTTGGTTATTTGTTTACAAACAGTAGCTTGCGGTGGAGTAACCGGAAACAAAGATGGTTACCGTAAACCTGAAATAGACGGACCTCATATGAGCGAACGTCTTTACGAAAGAGTTGACGAAGAAGCAGCTATGGCAGCTATATCTGAAGTTTGCGCTCTTACCAAGCAAGAAAACAAACTTGAAGAACTAACTCAAAAAAGAGAAGATTTTTTTACTAATTTCTATAATCAGTTAGATACAATGACTACCCTTGCTTCAATCAATTACGATTTAGATAATACTAGCGAGTATTGGAAGGAAGAAAGCCTTGAATCAACTAATATTTATTCTAGACTTCAAAACGAAACAATAAAGATGGAACAAGCTGTTTTAGGTTCTGAACTTTATGGGCAAACATTTATTGATGAACTAGGACAAGGCTATGCCGATATGATTTTATCTAATCAAACCGACACAGAAGAGCAGCTTGCAATTTTAGAAGAAATTAATCAAATAAAAAATGATTACATTACAAAAATGCAAGTTGGCGATACAGAATCTCTATATACTGATTATGTTAACTTTGTTAATCTTAGTAATGAATATGCAAGAAGCAAGACAGATGACGAAGGTAATCCTTATACGAATTATCTAGATTTTGCTTACGAAACACAATTTATGCGCGATTACACTCCTGAAGAAGCACATGAATTCCAACTTGAAATTAAAACAAAAATTAAAGACGCCAAAGAAATTATTGACATCTATAGTGAAAGAGTTACAGCTTCATCTACTATAATTTCTACAGATATGCTAAAAGAATTTATTCCTGCTGTAATTGAAAAAACCGCACCCTCAATGATGGATAGCTGGAATTATATGATGGAACGTGATCTTTATGACTTTTCTATATCTAGCAAAAAATCTGATACGTCTTATGTTACAACCTTTCAAGCTTATGATGATGCATACCTATTTTTAAACGCTTCTTCACTTTTTGTACAAGATGTTTCTACTTTAATTCATGAATTTGGCCACTATAACGAAAACTTTATGGCTTGTCCTGATTGGGCTGATCCTAATCTTCCAAGTTCAAACTATGACCTTTTAGAGACCCATTCACAGGCATTTGAACTTATTACGCTACCTGCTGTTGGCGAAGTAATCAAAGAAAAATATCCTAATGACAAAAACCTATACAAATCCTATACTTTCAATCTAATTGATAGCCTAATTTGGGTTTTACAAAGTGGTACTTGCTTTAGTAATTTCGAATATGAAATCTATACAGCTAGCGAAGAAGAACTTACTGAAGACTTTATTAAAAACACTTTCAATAAATTATCATATCAATATATTCCTGGTACTGGCATAAGCTTCTATCACGTTAACCACTTCTTTAGCGCCCCCGCATATTACATCAGTTACCCCGTTTCAATGGTATTTTCTGCTGAAATTTGGGCAACAAATAAAGCCGTTGAGAATTATATTAATGTAGTTAAATTAGGTGGACAAAACACCTTATCTACTGTTTGCGAAAAAACAAAACTTCCATCTCCATTATCGTCAGAAGCAATCGATATGGTTTGTGACAAGATTGTTGAATTTGCAGAAAAAGTTTATTATCAAAAATAATAAAATAATTTAAAAACAAACAAAAGTCGCGTTATAGGTTGATTAACGCGACTTTTTATTTTTTAATTATAGTGGTTAGATGCGAGAAAACATAACCGTTATTCTGTAAATAAGGTTTAGATGCAAGCGTGTCAAACTCGGCGTTTTGTTTTTAACCGCAGGGAGCGTACTTTGTGTACGCAGGAATGTGGGTAAAAACAAAAGAACAAAGTATTGCGTAGCATATAAGCCTTATTTTAAATTAAGGGGAGAATATAAAAACTTCTCCCCCCATCAACTGTATATGTAATTTGTATTGTATATGTAATTTAAATTATTTTGCAGGTTCTAAAGGCAATTCCATTACACCAAGGCTGTTGCACTTGGTTAAAAGATGCTCTGCAATTTGGTATTTATCCATACCGGTTGCAACAAGCTCGCTATATAAAACAGGCTTATCTACAACGTAAGTTCTTTCTTTTTTGCGAAGATAGCAAAGGTAAATGGGTAAATCCATACCGTGCTTATAGCAAATAGCTGCTAAGGTTACAAAGCCAGAGAAGAAAGCGGTTAGCGTGTCAAAATAACCGTGAGATGAATCTTCAGGGAAAACGACAAGACTTGCGCCTGCTTCTAAGGTTTTAATACTTTCTTTTAAAGTTGTTCTAAATCTGTGATCGCGATAGGTTGAAATTAGTGTAAGTCCACGGTAGAACAAATATGCAACCGGTGCTGCTATTAAGCAAAACAACTTTGCCCAAAAGAGCTTCCAATGCTTTTTTTGATGAAAATATATCTCTGAAAGGTATTTATATACTTCCTTAAGAGAAGAGTTCATTTCGTAAGTGCCCCAAAATCTAAACGGATGTGGAAAATAACATTCTAACGTTAAGGGGGCTTTTGCTCCAACGTGGTTACTTAAAACCAAAGAACGCGGAACAAACTCATCACCAAAGAAAACCCAACGCGGTTTTTTAAGGAAAAGACGCATTATTGCCTTTACGCCTTTAAACCATCTTCTTCTTTCGCCGGGTTTTAATTGATTTTTTTTCTTTTTATCGCTCATTTACTCACCAAAATATATTATGTCTTTAGCATTTATTCTTTTTCACTAGTATTATATACTAAACATACAAAAATTTCAATTATTTTTTTATATATTCTAAGCACTTTTTCGTTTTTTGACTAATTTTCACCAAATTTTCTACTTATTATCTTGATTTTTTGAAAAAAATTTACTACTTTTTATTTATTTTTTGCCTTTTTAAAAAATAACTTGCACTTTGATTAAAATATTGTTATAATAAAGGATAGTGTAATAGGGCAACTTTAGCTATTTTGCATTGCCTTAATAATAATTAATCTAGGTGAAAAATGAAAAAAATAAAAAGTCTTTTAGTTTTACTATTAACCGCACTTACCTGTTTAAGCTCTGCCTGCACAGGGCAAGATACGGTTACAACCAACCTATTTGCCGGCTCTTACTGGTCAACTGAAACCAGCGCAAATCTTGCCCCCATTAACGAAGTTTGCGTTTATAACGTTACCTTTGAAGAGGCGGATCTCGGTGAAGGCAAAGCTCGCTTAAAAGTTGAATCTTTTACAGGCACCTTAACAACCACTTTTACAAGAACAGCTTATAACGGCACGCCTTGCTATAAATTTGAAACAGCGTTCAGCGCAACCGGTCAATATTCTTATAAGGACACTAAAAGTGAAATTTTTACAGATAGCGCAACATCTGAAGTTTATTTTCTTGGGTTAAACGATAAATTCACTCCGCTTTATAGCAAAAAATACAATCTTTCAACAGCTCCCGTGGTTTCTGCTACAAGTGAAGAAGTAAAATTTGTTACCATGGAATACCAAGTAGAGACCTCTTACAATTTAGAAAGCAAAAAAGCGACCTCTACCTTTAAGGGTTTAGAAAAATCTTCAGAAGGATACAAGCTTCCCGATAGCGAAAAGGTATACGATAATTACTCAAAAAATTCACCACTTTTTGATAACGAAAGCTTATTGGTAGTTGCTCGTGCAGCAGGCTTTTCACCCGAGAAGGGCTTTAGCGGAAACTTTTTCACTTTGGACGCTATAAGTCAAAAAATTCACCCAATGCGTTTAATGATAAATTCTACTAACCCAACCGGCGATATTGAGCTTAACGAGCTTAAAATTGATAATTTACCTGCAACAGCAAAATTTTCAGTTTATAACGCCCAGATTGCCATAAACGACGAGTTTTCAGGTAGCGCTATTGAACTATTCTACGCAGTAAACACAGATAAAGATTTTAGACGTCTTATCAAAATTAAAAAAGAACTTGCTTATTCTGCAGGCTATATAACTTATACTTTAGCCTCTGTAACCACTAAATAATTACTGAAAAATATTTACACAAAGATAAAATGGAACAAACAGCACAACCCCCTGCGGGAAAAAACAGTAAAAATTTAATATTTTTTGCAAACAGAATGCTTAACTAAAATCGTTATTGACTAGCTTTTTGGCTATTTTTCAATAAGATTATTTTGGCGTTCGCGTTTTGCGAACGCTTTTTTTTATAACAGTTTGAATAACAAATATTATACAATAATTTACAAGGAGGTGAAAATATGAGTGAAAATTTAAAGGAAAATCAAGCAGTTACAAAAGAAGAATTAAGCTATACGGAACAAATTGTAGAGCTTATTAAGCAAAATCATGATAAAAACGAGCTTTCCCTCCTTCTTTCAGACTATCACGTAAACGATATTGCTGATGCCCTTGTTTTGCTTGAAGATAGCGAGCGCGAAAAGGTTTATTCTGCTTTATCAGACGAACAGCTTTCCGATATTTTTGCACATATTGAAAACCCCTCTGAAATTATTGAGGATATGCCAGATGAAAAAGTGGCAGACATCATCGAGGAAATGGCATCAGATGATGCTATTGACCTTTTAGAAGAGCTTGACGAAGAAAAACAAAAGGAAATTTTAGAGCTTTTAGATGATGAAACCGCGCGCGACGTTGAACTTATTGCAGCTTACGACGAAGAACTTATTGGTAGTATGATGACCAACGACTTCGTTTGCGTTTACCAAAGCGAAAGCGTACCTAAAACCATGCGTAAGGTTATTAGTGATGCGGGCGAAAAAGATAATATTTCCACAATTTTTGTGACCGACAACGACGGTGTTTATAAAGGCGCAATACCTTTAAGAGATTTGGTTATTGCAAGAAAGCAAACCCCGCTTGAAGATATAATTATTACCTCTTTCCCATTTGTGTATGCAAGCGACCAAATTAAAGATAATTTGCAAGCAATAAAAGATTATGCAGAACCCACTTTACCCGTTTTAGATGATGATAATCGACTTATAGGCGCACTTACTAGCGCGGACCTTATAGAGGCGGTTGATGAAGAATTAACCGAAGACTACGCAAAACTTGCAGGTCTTTCAGAAGAAGCGCTAGAAGATGCAGTAGAAAAAAAGCAGATTTTTTCGGGTGCAATTAAAAGACTGCCTTGGCTTATAGTATTGCTTATTCTTGACCTTTTTATTGGGGCGTATATTGGAATATTTGAAGCTGTTGTTATAGGTATTCCTTTCTTGGTAAGCTTTCAGCAACTTGTGGCAGGGCTTTCGGGCAATACAGGTACACAAACGCTTGCTATGACGGTACAGCTTCTTGCCGACTCTTCCGTTACAAGAAAGGAAAAATCTAAATTCCTGTTTAAAGAAATTCGAGTTGGATTTTTAATAGGCCTTGCAACCGGCGTTGTTTCGCTTATTCTTGTAACACTTTATTCTTATTTGGTAAACAGTGATTTATTATTTGCCATTCACTTAAAAATGGGGCTTACGGTAGGTGTGGC
>JAFQBR010000151.1 GCA_017399665.1 Clostridia bacterium
CATGAGAGTTCTTCGTGACGAGGTTGCAAACAGAAATATTCCCGTTATAGACTTCGCTCCCGCAATAGAGCTTATTAAAGACGACGAAGGCAAGGTTGCCGGCGCAGTTTTAATGAACTTAGAAACGGGCGAAATCTTAATTGCTAAAGCAAAAACGGTTATTATTGCAACCGGTGGTGCAGGAAGACTTCACTATCAAGGATTCCCCACCTCTAACCACTACGGCGCAACTGCAGACGGCTTAGTTATTGCTTACAGGGCAGGGGCTAAATTGCTTTATGCAGATACGTTACAGTATCACCCCACGGGCGCAGCCTTCCCCACTCAAATCTTTGGCGCGTTAGTTACCGAAAAGGTTCGTTCTTTGGGCGCACAGCTAGTTAATAAAGAGGGCGTTGCTTTTATGAACCCCCTAGAAACGCGTGACGTATCTGCTTCCTCTATTATAAGGGAATGCAAGGAACGCGGTAACGGTATTAAAACTACGGACGGCGAAGGTATTTGGTTAGATACCCCCATGATAGAAATTATCGGTGGTGAAGGTACTATAGAAAAAAGAATTCCCGCTATGATGAGAATGTTTGGTAAGTACGGTATAGATATTAGAAAAGAACCCATTTTAATCTATCCCACCTTACACTATCAAAACGGCGGTATAGAAATTTCTGCAAACGGTATGACTAACGTAGAAAATCTTTACGTTGCAGGCGAAGCCGTTGGCGGTATTCACGGTAGAAACAGGCTTATGGGTAACAGCTTGTTGGATATTATCGTATTTGGTAGAAATGCGGGTAAGCAAGCAGGTGAAAAATGCAAAACCGTTAAGGTTGGCAAGCTTTCATTAAATCACGTAAACGACTTTGCAAAAGAGCTTAAAGATGCAGGTCTTAACCCCACCGAGCTTTCACCCAGAATTTTACCCGATTATACGAAAAAAGAAGGTTAATAAAGGTATATAAAAATGAATAATTTACTTGCTTTTAGTGATATTCTTCAGATTAGCGGGGTTACGGCTGTAATATTTTCTGCATTCTTAATTGCAACCTTAGGCTATTTACTTGGTAAAATAACTATAAAAGGTGTAAATTTAGGTACTGCAGGCGTATTCTTAGTTGCAATTTTAGCCGGCATTGTATTTGCTATTCCCGCTTTAGTTGAAGTTGACTTTTTAAATAATTTTTATCTTTTAAGCGATAAGGAAAAAATAGCAGAGCTTTCCTTAAAATATATTACGGATAAGCAAATGCTTAAGGTTATTGGTAACAGCACTTCTAATATGGAAGTGTACGGAACTATCGCAGATATAGGTCTTATACTTTTCGTAACCTCAGTTGGCTTTATTGCCGGCCCAAGCTTCTTTAAAAACTTACGCGCAAACGCAAAGAGCTACGTAACGCTGGGTGTTATTATAATTTTATCGGGCGTATTAGTTGCAGTAGTATTTGCATTACTTCCCGGTATCGGCGCAGAATATTCAATTGGCGTTTTATCCGGCGCGCTAACTTCAACTCCTGCGTTCTCTGCAGCAAAAGAGGTCGCTTCAGATGAAGCTTTAGTTGCTTTAGGACACGCAGTTGCTTATCCCTTTGGTGTGGTTGGCGTAGTTTTATTCGTTCAGCTTATGCCTAAATTTTTAAAGACAAACCGTGAAGAAGAAATTGCAAAAATGCAAAGC
>JAFQBR010000152.1 GCA_017399665.1 Clostridia bacterium
AAGCATTAATAATAGACGTCGGGATGGCGGAATCGGCAGACGCGTACGTTTGAGGGGCGTATGGTATCACCGTGTGAGTTCAAGTCTCATTCTCGACACCAGAAAAGGTCAAGTTTAAACTTGACCTTTTTTTATTTCTTTTTTACCAATAAATCGTTAAATATTTACTTATTAAACTTTTGAACAGCTTTTACAAATTCTTCAGCTAAAAAATTGCGAGCACTTCTAGCAATTTTACTCTTTGGGCAAAGCGCGTCAAATCCGTGATAGCATCCTTCAAATATCTGTAAACTTACGTCTATATTTGCATTCTTCATCTTTTGTACAAACGTTTGAGTTTCATCTAAAAACAAATCCAAACTGCCGATATAAGTAACAGCTGGTGGCATATTTGAATAATCTTCACACCTTGCAGGGGCTGCATAGTAAGGCGTGTCTTTTTTTCTATAAAAATCCCCAAGATATATCTTCCAAGCATTGTCGTTCGATGCACTATTCCACATAGGAGCAGTATTTCCTACGTTAGTTTTTGTTTCTCTATCGTCAATCATAGGATATATGGGCATTTGAAAAGCAATTTTCACCTTTTTCTTATCTCTTGCGTAAAGACAAAGAGCTAACGTTAATCCACCTCCCGCCGAGTCACCGCCAACAAATATACAGTTGGGATTTGCATCAAATTCTTTTGCATGCTCATTTATCCATAGTAAAACTTCATAACATTCGTTAAGAGCTTTGGGATAAGGCTCAACATAAGACAAGGTATAGTCGGGCGCAAAAACAATACATTCGCTTGCATCAAGTAAATCTTTAATAAAACTAAATTCAAACTCAGGTATTCCAAGTCCGTAACCACCACCGTGTAACCATAAGACAATGGGCAAGTTTTTAGAAGCTACACCATCTCTAGTATAAACACAAGTGCGGATTTTTTCCTCGCCAATAAAAATTTCTTTTAAATTATACCCTCTATTTTTTTTACCTTTAAAAAGAGGGACTAACAGTTTGCGCGCAAATTTAAAAAATTTTTCATTTGCCGTAGGCATAAAAAAATGGACAAATTGCCCTCTAAAGCGAATTTCTCCATTAATTTTATATCTATTTTTTGCCATAAATCACCTCTTAAGATATTTTATATTATACACCCAAAAATTGGCAAGTCAAGGCATTTATGACACTTTTTTGTAAAATTCAACAAAATTCGATTATTTGCTCAATAGCTTAGAAAAATAACAGTTTTTCATATATAAAGCATCGTTATCTTGTTGACCTGCTGATTCGCAAATAACAACAGGCTCTAAATTCAATTCGATAAGAGCATCAGCAAGTGGCTCAAAATTAGGGCCAAAAACTTGATCGTCAAAGTTTAAATGCTTAATCTCACCTTTTACGCTATACTGAATTTTGGAAAAGTGAATATGAAAATGCTTCATTTTTTCATAGCCAAGCTTATCAATCATAAACGAAAGTCGTGAAATATAATCTTCCTTTGTTACAAGCGAGCCTTGTTCGCGTGAATTTACGTGCCCAAAATCTACCGTTGGCACGTAAATTTTATCTATAGCGCAAATTTCAGTTATTTCTTCAATCGTACCGATTTGCGCCATTTTTCCCATCGTTTCAGGACAATAGATCAAATTCTGCATATCTTTTTGATAAATAACTTCAGTTAGTTTTTTAAAGTTATCAACAGA
>JAFQBR010000014.1 GCA_017399665.1 Clostridia bacterium
ACAGGATTACCGCATACTTCAATACTGCCGCCATCTGCAGTCAAAAGCCCGGCAACAGTTTTAATCAAAGTTGTTTTGCCACTACCGTTAGGTCCTAAAAGACCTACTATTTTTCCTTCTTCCAGCGTTAAATTTAAACCTGCAATGGCATTAACGCCTTTATAATTTTTTACAAGGTTTGTAACTTTAAGAACGCTCATTACACGTTTCCTCCGTTAAAGATATAATTTGTTGGGTGTTAAACCCCATTCTTGAAAGCTCGTGCACGAAAAAGCTTGCGCGCTCTGAGGCTATTTTTAAGCGCAACTGCTCTGCTTTTTGCGGGTCGGCAACGTAATTTCCATCCCCTCGCTTAGCATAAATAATTTCTGCCCTTTCTAGTTCTGCAAGAGCGCGTTGAACGGTGTTTGGATTAACACCAAGCTTTAATGCAAAATCCCTTACCGATGGCAACCTATCTTCTTTATTATAAATTCCACATGCGATTTTTACCACGATATAGTCCATTATTTGCTCGAATATAGGTTTATCGCTTGCAAATTGATATGCCACTTTTCCCTCCTTACTGTATTAGTAATGTAATACAATTTTAACATACATTTATATTCTTGTCAATACTTTTGCAAAAAAAACAAGACTAAAATAAATAGCCTTGTTTTTATATTTCTAAATTATATTTTTTAAAACCATTTCTATTTCTTCTTTTGTAAAGAATTTTACTTCTACACCGCTTTCTGTCGGTAAAGAAAAAGCAATTTTTTCGCCTTCGTTTTTCTTATCTCGCGACATAAATTTTAATAATAAAGAACAATCTACGCAACCAAAATCAATATTTAAATGCTTATTACATAAATTTATAATTGAATTATAGCGTTCTTTTGATATAAAATTCAAATAAAAGGCGATTTTTGTTTCTATAGCTAAGCCTATTGCAACAGCAGAGGCATGATTTATTTTATAATTAGAATTAACCTCTATTGCATGCGCCACAGTATGTCCCAAATTAAGCGTCTTTCTTTGATTTAAATCGTATTCATCAATTTCTACAATAGCGCATTTAATTTTTAAGCACTCAAAAACAATTTCAGTTAAATTTTCACTTAAAAGCTCTGTTTTTTGTAAAAAATTTTCAAAGTCGCCGTCTATTATAGCATATTTAACAATTTCACTAAGCCCATCTTCTATAAGATTTTTTGGCATATTATTAAGCGTATCACTATCTATAATTACCTTGCTTGGCTGATTAAACGTACCCCAAAGGTTTTTCTCGCCTGCAACGTCAATTGCCGTTTTACCGCCAACAGCGGCGTCTACAGCACAAAGAAGTGTGGTTGGTATATTTATATAATTGATACCGCGCATATATATACTTGCAACGAATGCGCCTAAATCACATAACGTTCCACCGCCAATATTTACTATAACGTCCTTTCTTGAAATATTATTTAGGGCAAGATATTGGGTAAACGTAACGGCTTTATCTAGGTTTTTATTCTCTTCCCCGTCACTTGTTAAGTATACGTAAACGTCTTTGTTTAGTTTACGAAGACCATTTACTATATTATTTACGTAGTTTTGTACGCTTTTTGATGCAAAAATAACGATTTTTGTATTTATTGAAGATAGCTCTGTTATAACTTCTTTTCCTTTTAAAAAGAGTATTTCGCATTTATTTTTAACTTTTAATTTCATTCGTCCGCCTCGTTTGAGCTTTTTGATTTATTAAAAATAAAGAGCTTAGAAAATAGATAATTTAAAATTATTATTACTACGTTAACAGCTAGCTTGCATGCCCAACCTTCCAAAACTAAAAGGTCAACAAGTAAATACATTGCGCCAAGATTAACAAAGGTCGATAAAATCCTTAATCCATAAAATGAGAGCAATTCTATTATAAAGCTTGAAAAATCAGGCGTTTTTGACCTAAAAACAAAAAGCTTATTGGTTACGTACGCAAAGGTAATTGCAACCGCTTCTGAAATTACGTTGGCTAAAACATTTTTACTTTCACCAAACGCAAAATAATAAAGCACAGTATACAGTCCCCAGCTTATTAACGTTGTTAAACCGCCAAAAATCAAATATGTAATTTGCTCGCGATATTTTTTTAAAAGTTCTATTATTTTTTGCACCATAACCATACCCTAATATTACCTTTTAATTGTAGCAAATAGACAATCCGTTGTCAAGCATAAGCGCAAATAAAAAAAGCGGAAACTAAGTTCCGCTTTTAATTTTTTTTTATTATTTCTTTTCTACTGTTGTAACTTCTTCTTCAACCTTTTCTTTGGGTTTAACAAAGATAAGAAGAATAATTGCAATCAAGCAAAGAAGTGAAATACCAAGGAACATCACTGAAACCCAGTTGTAATGCCACCATTGATCGTTGATTTTAACGGTATCGAATTTGTCTGCAACATTGATAGCGTAAGTTACAGCTGTATCTGAACCAAAACCGTCTGCTGCAGTAATAACAATATAATAAGAACCAACTTTGTTAGGTGTGAATCTAAGGGTATTTTGGTCAAATCCAACAGCTTCAAGTTCTTCATCTTTTAGCTGAACAGCACCTGAATTTTCTGCGCTTAAAATACCAAAACCTTCTGACTTCCAATTATCAACACCTGCGCTTAAATCATTTGCTGAATACCAAAGTTCATATCTAGCGCCTTCGTTATCACCAACAATATTAATTAAGTCCTTAGCATTTAGATACTCTAATCCAATAAAGCCAGCTGTTATATCTTCTATATTTCCCGGGTCGATTTCGGGTTTTTTTGCAACAGCAAAGTCAAAACTGAAAATGGGAACGATTAATACGTCATCACTAACGTCATCTGTATCTTTTGTATCGTACCAACCTTCAATACCGTTAGCAACTTTACGAACTAACTTTTCCGTATCGCATTCCATAACAGTACCCATGGGGTCTTTTGCTAAAACATAGTAGCTGTAGTGACCAACTTCTGTTAAAGTAAAGCTCTTAGAAGTTGTGCTTGTGAAAGTTGTTGCGCTTGGTTTAGCGTAGTAAAGAGTAAGCTTTGAATATGATTTTAATGCGTCGTAATCAAAATGATCTGAAACAAGAATGCCTTTAAGTTCAGGATAAGCAAATGTTGAACCTAACTTAATTGTATCTTTGGTTATTAAAGCATCAATTTCTTCTTGATACTTAGCAGCAGTTTTTGTTGCAAAAGTATATTTTAAAGAACTAGCATCAGTTTTTTCGATTAAACCAAAAGTACCGGTAGCAACTTCTGTTTCGCCGTTGAAAACTTTGATTTCATAAGTTTTACTAACGTCGCCTTTGAAAACGTGAGCTGCTGTGATAAGTTCGCTCCATTCGCTTGCGTCAGTTGCTTTATACTTATAACCGGTTGCTGTTTCGGTGGTAAATTTACCTGTAACGTAGCTTACGCTGTAAGAGTTAAAGCTGTAAACAAATTCAACGTTTGCTGCAGCGCTTACGGTGTTTGCCTGAGGAATATAAGTTGCAATGCTTAAAACTGAAAGAATTGCTACAATAAATGCAGTTATTTTCCTTACTTTCATAAAGTGAAACTCCCTAAAAATATGTGCGTTTCGCATAGTAACGCATAATTTTACATTATAATATGTTATATTTTATACTATATAAACTTTTTTGTCAAATAAATAAAGCGAAAAAGTGTAAAACAATTGCAATATTTATTTATTTTTGTTTGATTTTTGCCTTTTTATTCCTGACTGTTATCTTCGTCCTTCTTTTTAGGCCGAGAAGAAAGTTTATTAAGGGCGGTAATACCAATTACAAGTACGCCTATTACGATAAATATACCAAGCATACCCTTACCCATATATGCAAATGATTTTAAAAAT
>JAFQBR010000153.1 GCA_017399665.1 Clostridia bacterium
GGCAGAAAAGTCTGGTTACAACTCAGGTATTATCAGTACCAAAGCTGATGATTATGCTGCAATCGCTGAAAAAGCAGGCTTCCACAAGGTAGATGGCTCTGACGAGTACTTTAACCCCGGCACTCCCTTTGATTACGGTTATTTAGCAGACGGTTCTTACTACGAATGGAACGCAGAAGATACTGACGACAACGAACCTAACGAAGATAAGCTCGTTATGAAGGGCGACAAAGTTCTTATGATTCATAACGAAGTTAAGGGCACTGATGGTAAAGCCAATGGCGAAGGTACTGCTCAAAAATTCACGTCTAGCTCTTCTTTATCACTTGCAAGACATGAATACGCTAAGCTTTCTATTTGGGTTTTAACTCACGATTTAAAATCAGCTTACAAGGCAGAAGGCGAATTTGGCGCATACATTGCAGTTCAAAATACAGTTTCTTCTTCAGTTGCTCCCCTAGTTATCAAGAATATTGATACAGAAAGTCAATGGGCAAAATACACGCTTTACCTTTCTGCTTCAGACTTTGCTACATCTTCTTTCAAGGTTGTTGTAGGTCTTGGTTTTGGTTCAAAGGAAATCAGAGCTGATTACGTTGAAGGTTTTGCTTATTTTGATAACGCTAACTTCGAAATTATTGATAAAGCAGAATATGATGCAGGCGTTGCTACAGTTGACGCTAAGTATAGCATTTATAACGACGACAATAGCTTAAAAGAAAAAATTGAAGTTAATGAAGGCGCTGTAACCTACACTGCTAACGATAAAGCTGCTAACACAAGCTATACTGAAAGATCATTTGTTCTTTCTCACACAAGAGCAAATGCGGCAATTAGCGGTTACACAGTTGAAGGTGGTACAATAACTCACAACCACAGCACTTCTTCAGACGTTACTTTTGGGGATTTCGCAAGCGAATTAGGCGCTCCCGTTACTAAGGGCTTACACATTAAGCACGATTCACCTGCTACAACTTCTTATACAACAAAGGCTCTTTCAGTTGACGAAGGTAAACACCTTAAGGTTTCTTTCTGGGTTAAGGCTGAAGTAAAACTTCTTAACCAAGCTGCTTTAACTGTTACTCTTAACGATTACGGCACAGACAAGACTTTAAAGGCTGAACCTGCTAAAACTGTTGTAGCTTCTAACGTTAATACAAACGAATACGAAAACAAAAACTATAATAACTGGATTGAATACGTAGTATTCATTTCTAACACTCTTAATGCTGATAATACAGCTGAAGAAACAAGATATTTCACATTAACCTTTGATTTTGGTACTACTTCTGCAACTCCCCCCAGTTCTTGGGATTTAACAGAAGGCTTTGCAGCAATCACTGACTTACAAGGTTACGAAATGACTGAAGAAGATTACAACATTGCTGATACTTCTTCTTACACCTATTCTAAAAAACTTTCACTTTCTGCTGATAGACCTAACGGCATTGAAGGCGAAGATGAAAGAGTTGATTCTTACGTATTCAAGCACGGCGTTAACGATATCGACACAACTGTTCCCGCTACTAATGTTATCGGTTACACAGGCGTTGTTGGTGGTTCAACTTACGTAGGTGGCGAAAACGTTACTGAATATGCCGCACCCGGTAAAGTTGTTAACGGCGTTGTGAACAGCAAAAATACTTATACTGATACAGCTATTAATACTCACCTTGCTGGTTTAGGAAAAACGGGCGAAAACAAAAACGTTCAAGCTCTTATGATCCAAACTAAGGACACCGTAAGTTACGGTTACGTTGGTTCTGCTTCTACTATTGCAGCTGGCACTTCTACCCTAATTTCTGTTAAAGTACACGTTGAAGGTGATGCTACAGCTTACATTTACCTTGCAAGTTCTGATGCTCTTTCTATTCCTGCTTTCCAAGTTTTAGGAATTAATGCTGAAGCTCAAAAACTTGTTAACGGCAAGCTTGAAGCTGACACAGCTAACGACGTTAAAGAAAACTTTGTTGTTACTGTTGATAAAAATACTGCTAATGCTGAAAACGGTTGGGTTACTGTTAACCTAGTTATTACAGCTGGTGATGAAGCTCTTTCCTACAGAGTTGAACTTTGGAACGGCGAACGTAATGGCACAGCTACTCCTGGTTATGTATACTTTGACGGTTTAACCACAACAACCGCTCCTAGCGTAGAAGTTTTATTACAAAACTTAGAAGGTGATTTTGGCGCTGATTTCGATGCAAACAAGGTTGAAAAATCATTCACACGTGTTCCTTCTTTAGTTAAGTACACAAAAGAAGATGGTACTACCGCTGAAAAATACAGAGAATATGAATCAACTGTAGTTTACCAATATCTACCCAACTGCTCTACTAAGATCTTCGACCTTACAACAGTTCATGCACCTAGCGAACTTGACGAAACAACATCTGTAGAAGAAGATGAAGAAGATGAAACTGTTGATTCTTCAACTGACACTTCTGCTGAAACTTCATTTAGCTGGGCACTTCAATTAACTTCTATTATTATCGCTGCTGTTTTAGTTGCTTTATTAATCATTGTTCTTGTTAGAATGCTTGTTAAGAAATATCGCAAGAATAAAGGTTCTGCTGTTTCTTACTACAACCGCAATTCAAGAGAACAAGCTGGTCTTGCAATTGAAGCTAAGAAAGCAAGAATGGCTAAAGCTCAAGCTGAAAAAGAAGAAGAATTAATTAGTGCTGATGAACAAACTTCAACTTACGACTACGACAATATTGAAAACAATATTGAAGAGGAAGTAACTGAAGAAGTTACAGAAGCACCTGCTGAAGAAGCTCCTGTTGAAGAAGTAGCTGAAGAAATTCCTGCTGAAGAAACAGTAGAAAACGTAGCTGAAGAAGTTACAGAAGCTCCTGCTACAACTTCTGAAGAAGACGTTAAACCTGAATAATAAGAACACCTTATTAAAATAAATAAAAGCCTTTGCAGATATGCAAGGGCTTTTTTATTACTAAATGTTATTAAGAACTAACAAAATAAAAGAGCAAGATTTTAGACCTAATATCTTGCTCTTGTTTTTTATTCAAGGTTTAACTTTTTAGTTGTTCTATATGCTGTGATTGCAAAATATGCAGCGCCTAGCCCTAGTTGTATTGCTATACCAACATAAAAAGCTATATGCAATATCCAAATTGGATCAATATTTACTGTCCCTACGCCACTAAAAATAAACGAACCAAGGGTTACAAATACTGAAACAAATGCGCTTACTGCATTTAATATTATATTTATTACAACGTAGCTAATAACTGAACCGCCAATTTTGTTTTTGAATGACTGCCCGAAGGAAATTGAGCAGTAAAACATCAAAATTGAAACCATTATTGTTAATAAAGAAATAACAACTGTTTCTATAATGAACAACGTTACATGAAATTTTTCAATTAGGTCTAACGCCTTGTTCATCTCAATAAATACATTTACTACGTCGCTTCCAAAATCGGTGGCGATAAAGTTTATTGTTAGCGAAATAAATATTACAACTAATGAAGCAATTATCATTACTGTACCGCATATAAGTTTGCACCAAACGTGTTGTGTGGGTTTTACCGGAATAGAAAATGAAAAATAACCTTCCGTTGTAAATAAGTTTTTGTAAAAACGTACAACAACAAGCCCAAAGCTTATGCAAAATGCTGCAACTGCGCCTAAAATATAAACCAC
>JAFQBR010000154.1 GCA_017399665.1 Clostridia bacterium
GTCCAGCCCTTCTCCCTGTTTTGCCTACTCTTAAAGGTGGGGAAGTAGTTATGCTAGACGTAGGCGCAAACGCTGACTGCAAGCCACAATATCTTTTCCATTTTGCTTTGATGGGAACTGTATATGCTAAAGAAGTTCTAGGTATACAAAACCCAAGAGTAGCCCTTTTATCAAACGGGACTGAAGATGCAAAGGGTAACGAACTTATTAAACAAGTTAACTATGCGTTCAGGCATTGCCCAGAAATTAATTTTGTGGGAAACATTGAAGCAAGAGATATTATTTCTGGCGACTGTGACGTTGTTGTTACAGACGGATTTAGCGGTAACGTTGCAATTAAGGCAATGGAAGGTATTTCTTCAGGTATATTTAGCGTATTAAAGCAGTCGGTTTCACGTTCATTAAAATCAAAAATTGGCGCTTTGCTAATGAAGAAATCTTTGCGTGAAGTTAAAAATACTCTTGATTACAACAAAAAAGGCGGGGCTGTTTTTATTGGCGCAAAAAAAGTCGTTATTAAAGCGCATGGATCATCAAAGGCATCTGCAATTACTGCAGCTATTTTACAGGCCAACAACGCTTGCAAACATAACATTGTTGACATAATTAAAGAAAAAATCGATAATACCCCTGTTCCGCCGTTTGGTGAAGAGAGCAACGTATGATATTCGATTCACAAAAAATTCAGCAGTTAATAGGATATACCTTTAAAAATGAAATATTGTTAAAAACTGCATTTACGCATAAGTCTTATCACGGAAGTGATTCTAAGGTAAATAACGAAAGGTTAGAATTTTTAGGTGACTCCATTTTAGGCTTTGTCATTTCCGATCATTTATATCGCTTAAAGGCAAAAAAAGATGAAGGAACAATGACTCAGCTTAAGCAGACTTACGTTTCAACTAAGCCTTTAGCTAAAGCTATTAGAAATTTAGGCGTGAGCGAATATTTGATTTGCGGTCAAAGTATTAACTATGACGCAACAACAAACGATAGATTTTTAGAAAATTTATTTGAAGCGTTAGTCGGCGCAATTTATCTTGACGGTGGACTTGTCCAAGCGCAAACCTTTATAAAAAACAATATTTTAGATAACAGAATTTCATCAAAAAACGCAGATGAAATCTGTGATTATAAAAGCAAATTACAAATTTATACGCAATCTAAAAAAATGGGAGCTCCTGTTTATGAAACTATAGCAAAAACAGGACCTGAACATAATCCGCAATTTACGGTAGCCGTTTTAATTGCAGGTAAAAAAATTGCCGTTGGTAACGGTACGAATAAAGCGATGGCGTCACAAGAAGCCGCTTGTCGCGCAATTAAAAAAATAATTAGGTAGGAAAACTAAGTGAATTTCGTAAAAATTGAACTTATCGGCTTTAAAAGCTTTGCCGATAAGCAAGAGATACAATTTAACGAAGGCGTTACTGCAATCGTTGGGCCTAACGGCTGCGGTAAGAGTAATATAGCCGATGCTATAAGGTGGGTTTTAGGTGAACAATCCGCTAAAACTTTACGTGGCTCTTCAATGCAAGACGTAATTTTTAACGGTACACAAAACAGAAAATCTCTTTCTTATTGCGAAGTTTCTTTGTATTTCGATAATACTCAGAAAATTTTCCCGCATCTTGAATACAGTGAAGTTTGCATGACTAGAAAGCTTTTCAGAAGTGGTGAAAGTGAGTATTATATCAATAAGCAACCTTGCAGAATGAGAGATATTATCTTCCATTTACATGAATGTGGCGTTAGTAAAAACGGTTATTCTATTATCGGACAGGGTAAAATCGCCGAAATTATGAATGCTAAACCGGAAGCTCGCCGTGCAATCTTTGAAGAAGCGGTAGGTATTGCTTCTACGAAAGAAAAGAAGATTGATAATGAAAGAAAGCTTGAAAAAACTCGCGAAAACATTATAAGAATTATAGATATTAGTAGTGAGCTTGAAAAGGATTTAATTCCAATGGAAGCTAAAGCTGAAAAAACGCGTGAGTATTTACAGCTCGCTTCTGAATTTAAGTATCACGAAATTAATAATTACTTGTATAAATCAGACAATTCTCATACTGAAAAAGCTCGTATTGATACAAGAATTCAAGGTTTAGAAGAAGAACAGGCAGTAAAAACTAAAGATTTAGAGAAAGCACAACAGGACTTTAGCAGTCATCAAAAGGAGAGTCTTGAGGCTGATAGATTAATAAGCGAGCTAAGCGAAGAAATCCTTAATCTTAGTGTAGGACTTGAAAAACAGTCTGGCTTTACCTCCTTATTTAATCAAGAGATTAACTATTTACAAGACGATAATACCCGTCTTAAAA
>JAFQBR010000155.1 GCA_017399665.1 Clostridia bacterium
AAAAGAAAAAAGCGCAAACGCGCTTTTTACTTTTTTTGGTGGAGATGGGCGGAGTTGAACCGCCGTGTTGCATACAATCCCAAAAGTCTTCTACATACTTATTCGGCTAAAAATCTCTGCGCTAAGCAATTAACCGACGAACAACTAGCGCAAAAGTCGGCTTAATTCCGCTTTATTACCACCAACCGAATAATAAAGCCGTTCACCACGTTAATAATGCCCTATCCCTGCCCCGTGGTATAGCAAGGTAGAACAACTGCTTTAATTAAGCAGCAAATGCGTAATTGTTATTAGCATTTAATTTTAAAAGTTTTCCATATTTTAACGCAGCTATGGTCTGCGGTATGCTTATACTTTCCAAACCGTGTACAGTCGAAACCGAAACACCCCCATGGAATATTAAATTGTTTGTATTTTGAATTATAGCATAAAACCGCCCGAAAATCATCTGTTTTTTTAAGTTTTCGGGCAATTTTATGACTTTTTTGTTAAACTATCAAATAAAACGCAACCGGGAATAGATAAATAACTGCACCAACCAAAATGCCAAGTGCATAAACAGCTAAAACCGATGGTTTTTCTATAAACTTTATTTTTTGAATTTTTTTATAAAAGACTAAGTAAAGCGCGCAAAGAAGAGCGCCAAGTAAAAATAATGCAAGACCTAAATAAAAGCCCCTTGGCATAAAATCAACAACTACTTGATTTTCGCCTGCGTTTAACTTAACAGCTAAAAAACCGTTAACACTAAAGGTTTCTGCTTTTTTGCCGTTTATTTTTACCCTATAACCTTCGTCGTAGGCAAAGCTTGTAAATAACGCATCCCCTTCTTTTGCGGTAATTTTGCCTGTCAATTTATCCTTAATAACAGTAAAATCTCCGCCTATAACGCTGTTAACGGCACTTTCAAGAAGTTCATTATCAACACCGATAACACCAAAAGAAAGTGCGTTTACATCACTTTTTACATCTACCTTAACAGTTACAGTTGTATTAGTAAACCTGCCTAAATACAACGTACCATTCCTGCTTGAATTAGGATAATCTGTAAAAGCAGTCACTCTATTGTTTGCAGTTACCGAAACTCTTGAAACACTATCGTATACATCTTCTCTTAAAGAGTTAGAATATTTATCAAAACAGTCAAAATAAATGGATTTTGTGCCGTTGACTACAAAATTATAGTAAATATAGCCTTTGTTTTTAGATAGTTTAATTTGTGTTTTTCCATCTTTTACAGTCAAAGTTGCATCACTTAAATTTGTGTGCTTATATTCTTCATAAAGCCCGCTTTTGCCCGTAAGTCTATTAAATAGTTTTTCTTGAATTTGCCATCTTGGTAACGAAATATCCCCTACGTTGTCGCCATTTTGTGAAATAATGAACGCAGTTGGAAATAAAATTTCATTTTCCTTTACGTAAAAGTTTTGCGTGCTGTAAACGCTGGAAGAAGATGATCCTGAATAAATCGTGTACTTATTTCTAAGTAAAGCATCGGTAAAAACAGTTCCGCCGTTAGAATGTGTTTCCATCCAATAAGAGGAATACCCCAACTGCTTAATTGCCATCATATAACTTTCGCGGTTAAGCGAAGTGTAATGTGATAAACTGTTATAGCCAAGCGCGCCAACCAAATTTACGTCAAAGCTTTTATTATAGCACTTTACTCTGTAAAAGCTATCATCTTCAATTAAGTCTTCAAGTTCAAAAACCTTTGCGTAGTTTTCTACGTTATATTTTCCGCTGTTAGAAGTAGCGGGCATTACCATATAAACACTTGAAGAAAAGAAGGCATCTACAACAAAAAGTGTGGCTATAAGCGCGTAAACAGCTATTTTATGCATAACCTTATAGTGAGTCGCTACGTATACTAAAACAACAAAAAACAGTGGAATTAAATAATAAATTAAAAGTGATTTTAAAGAATTTTCATTTCCCCAAAGGCTTTTTGTGTATGCGCTTAAAACTTCTTTATTTGCATTAAAATATTTGTAGGAATAAACAGAAAACAATATACAAAATAAAAAGGCAACGCCACTAAAAAGCAGTTTAATTTTCTCGTTTTGTTTCGCCTTAACAATATTTTTATCTTCGCTTGTTATGCTTACAATTCCTTTAGTGGCAACGGTTAAGCCCAAAGCTACCGTTACAAATCCATAACGTGATGGGAATGACATATAGTTAAACGTTTGCCATGCTTTTGCAATCGGTTCTATAAAAACAGGCACAAGCATTAAAGCAAATAAGATGTCAAGTAATTCAAATTTTACACGCTTTGCTATGTTTAAAATAAAGGGAGCAACTAATAAAAGCGATAAAAAAGTAGGAAATGTTGTTTCTACGTGTGGGAAAAAAGTCGACTGCGCCAAGCTTTGAAAAATACTTTTTCCGCGCATTGATACGCTGTATTGCAAAAACGCAGGAATTATAACTATTGCAGATAGCAAAGCTGAAATAATTGAACTTATTAAAAAGTTTTTGCAAAAAGCCGAGCGATTTTCTTTATCTAGTAGTGAGTTTAATGCGCCGTATAAGCAGATAAATACAACTATTATGTAACCTAAATAAAAATGGCAAACAAAACATGCAAAAAGCGAAAGTATATAAACTAATGGGCTTTTACCTTCTTTTAACATCTTTAAGCCAAGTAGTAAAATGGGAAATAAATATACCGTGTCTAACCAAGAAAGTATTTGGTAATATAACATTGCATATCCAGAAAAGGCGTAGCCAACGGAAATTGCAATTATTATAATAGGGTTAGCGTTTGGAACTTCCCTTCTTAGCCAAATTGCAAACGTAAGCGCAGCCAAGGCAATTTTTAGAACTACCATTACGTTTACTGCTTGCACCATTTCGCTCTTTTCAAAAAATAGCACCAGATAGGTTATGGGGCTTGATAAATTAAACAAGTACACCCCATAAAAGTTCATTCCGCCTGCATTTTTAAGCGAAAACCAAAAATCACTTTTGCCAAGTAAAACGTCTTTAAACTCGCAAAGCAATGGTATGGTCTGTTGGTCCATATCACACCAGCTTATACTGTAACTGCCAAAGGGATATATTTTGTTTACGGTAAATACAATAGCAAAAATGACTGTTACAACTAAAAATGAAATTGGGGCGCAAAGTTTATAAAAAACTTTCATTTTTACTCCTAATATCTTTTTATCTCACGGTCCATAGCGCGTTTTACGTCGCGCTCTAAAAGAGTTTGCTTTTTATCGTAAGTGTGTTTACCCTTGCAAAGCCCAACCTCAAC
>JAFQBR010000156.1 GCA_017399665.1 Clostridia bacterium
AATTCTGTTGCCGTAATTTTTAACGATTTCGGCAAGCGGTCTTTGAATACCGTCAAAAATACCCTCTATTAAACCGGGCGCAAGCTCAACAGAAAGGGGTTCTCCTGTAGAATAAACGCTATCGCCAACACAAAGACCAGCCGTTTCTTCATATACCTGAATAGACGCCTTGTCCCCACGAAGCTCGATTATTTCGCCAATAAGCATTTTTTCGCCAACGTTAACAACGTCGTACATCTTGCTGTCGGCCATATTTTCCGCTACGATAAGCGGACCTGCTACCTTTATAATTTTGCCTTGCATTTATTTATCCTCTCTGTTAAACAATATATCAACGCCAAGCGCCTTTTCCATGCGCTCTTTCATTTTTGCCTTAGCGTAACCGTCGCTCCCATCCCCTGATGGTACGGGTAATATGACGGGATAAGGGGACTGATTGAATTTTGTCAATAAGTCATCCATTTCGCCGGCAAGCTTTTCAGTTATAAATATTACTGCATATTCTTTGGCAAGCTTTCTTAAAATATCCTTTGCCTGCTCTCTGTCGCTTGCGTAGTAGGCATCTACACCTCCAGCTTTAAAGGCAAGAACGCTATCTCCCTCGCCAAGTATTGCCATTCTGTCCGTCATGGTTACTGCTACTCCTTAAACTTTGCGCCTTTGTCGGTTATACCGTTATAAGACGTCTTTTAATCTCTTCTGTATCTAGTGAATTTGCCTTGCCCGTAAGAACAGTTCTTACGCAAGCAATTTCGTTTTTTCTTTTATAATAATAACGGATAAAGGGTGCTGTTCCGCTTTGCTCGGTGTACTTACCCTCTTCCATCCTGTCTGCGCCAATGCTTGAAATTTGCCTTTCAATATCAACAAGCGGTTTGCCGTTTTTTATAGCTTTAACACCTAAAATGGCAACGTTTTTAAGGTAATGTGTGGCAAATTCTTGACCAACAGCCTCTTCATCCAAGCTAACAATAGCGTTCATTTGCTTTTGCGTTAAGCTTCCGCCATCTAGCAGTTGCTTATTTGCAAGCTCTAAATTTCCAGCTCTTAAAAGGGTGCAAAGATTTACACCGTCAATGACTTTTGAAAGTATCCTTTTAAGATAGCCTGTTTTTACGCATCTTTTTAAATAATCGTATTTAGCGCGAGCAAAAATAGCGCCAACGTCTAAACCGCCTTTGCCTTCGCTTAGCGCTTGCTTACTTTGCTTTACGGCAAGCACTAATTCTTTGGGTAATTTGCCGTCGTTTTCTTCTTCAATTAAAGATTGAAGGTCTGAAATATCAACAAGTCCGCTAGCTGTTATTAAATTGTTATATTCGCATTTTAAATGGTTGCATTTTACTATAACTTCGGCGTTATAAAAATCCTTTTCGGCAAGACAAAAGGCAAGAATTTCTTTATTTGGCGCATACTCTTTTACAAATTCGCAAAGTAAAGTTTCTTCCTCTTCAATAAGCCTGTCGAACTCGGAATAATTAACGTTTAATTCACCGCCGAACGCACTTTCACGCAAAATATCAAAGGCTTGGCTTAAGCTATCTGCTTCAGCCATTCTGCGCACTCTTTCAGCGCCAACAAGCCCCTTTTCACGCGAAGCGCACACACCGTTAGCAAATTCAACCGTTTTTACTTTCACGTTCATATTACTTGAATAACATAGCAGATATTTCCTGAGTATTTGCCACCAAATAGCGTTCTACTATTGCGTCAAAACTAAGGTCTTTATCGCTTTTTGCTCCCGTAAGTTTTATTCCACCGCCAAAAGCTTCCCCCTTAACCGCGGTAAGATTACGCTGACTGCAAACAGAAAGCGCATTTACCTGCTCTGCGCTTATTGGCGCGCTTGAACAGATAATAATCTTATCGCCAAGGTCGGCGTAGGTATTAAGTTGTTTTTCAACAAAATCAAGATACTCTTGCGCGTTCATTTGGCAAAGTCTTTGCTTAGCTACTAAAACGGCGCGCTTTATAAGTGATTGCTTACCTTCTAAAACAACCTTTTTTGCATCAAGTCTTGCAATAGTTTTGTTTCTTTCAATAACCTTTTCACCTTTTGAAGTCGCCTGCTTTCTAGCCTCGTTTAATTGTCTTTCGCAAGATTTTGCGCACTCTGCCCTTGCAAAGTCCGCATCCGCCAAAGCCTTTGAAACGATTGCCTCTGCCTGACGCTTAGCATCCTCTATTATTTTGTTGGAAATTGCTTGATTTTCCATTATTTACAAACTCCGTTTTGCTTGTTAACAGCGTTATAGATAGATTTTTTACTTTTTTTATACTTATAAATCCTATAGTGCGCTATATAGCATGATAGAGATAACTAGCGCTAAAATTGCGTATGTTTCTACCATGGCAGGGAATAGCATTAGCTTACCAGAAAGTGAGTCTTCCTTTGCTACTGCTTGAATTGCAGAAACAGAAGTTCTACCTTGGAAGTAAGCAGAAATAAAGCCTACGATTGTCATGGGAAGGGCTGCCATTACTACTGCTAAGCCTTGAGCCATTGTCATGTTAGGATCAGCATAGCTTATACCCATAAGGGCAACTACGAAGCCGTAAATACCTTGTGTTGCGGGAAGAACTGTAAGTACGAATACCTTAGAGAACTTCTTGGGGTCTTCTGACGTTACGCCTGCAGATGCGCTACCTGTTTTAAAAAGTGCAAGCGCGCTACCTGTACCGCAAAGAATCATACATAATGCTAAACCTAAAATTGCTACTGAAAAGCCACTCATTTTTTATTTCCTCCGGAAAATTTATCTTTTTTTGTTATATTAACGCGCCGTAATTATTTTAGCGCGATTAAGCGTAAATTATTTATCTAAATAGATATGTTCGAACTTCGAACCGATAGGGGTAAACAACTCTCCGTCGCCATTATAAAAGTGCGAGAAGAATTCAACGTACTGAAGTCTTGCGTCGTGAATAAACGCGCCAAGCACACCCATTGCAATATTGAACAAGTGCCCCACAAGCATAATTACAACGCAGGCAATAACGCCAGCCACTCCGCCAGGACTTTCAAGCATAGGAACTGCAAGTTGCTGCGAGAAAATCTCTGCTATCTTTGCGCCCGAAAGCATAAGTCCGTAAAGTCTTGCATAGCTAAGTATATCCGACATATAGTTAATAAGCCCGTATACTGCGCCAAAGCCTTTTGTAAATTTACCAAAACCCTTTGCATGTCTGCCAGCGGTTACTGCCCCTAGCACAACAGAGCCTAAAAGTAGGCCTATAGCAACGTTATCGAGCCCTTTGACCGTTCCCATTTGACAAAGAACGAATAAAATTAGACCTGCTAAAAAGATAGCCCAAATAATTCCGTCGCAAATACCGTCTAATATCCTACCCTTTCTAAAATGCGTCCAGGCAAGCACACAAAGTGAAGCCATTATGTGAACAACGCCCATACCAAGTGCAATAAGAAGCAAGGTGGGAATTGATATGCCTGCAAGCATTGAAGTATGAGCTACAGGGTCTGGAAGTAAGGTGTTTTTCATAAGCCCTATGCTTCTAAGCAAGGGAAGCCCTAACCAGCTGTCAAACCCAATACCAAAAAGTATTGTTGCGATACCTGCCATGGCAATTACCCCGGCAAGCTTGTTGATACCCGTTTTGCGCTTTGACTTAAGATTGAACAGCAATCCGCCAAGAAGCATTAAAATTCCATAACCTGCGTCCGCGGTAATAAAACCTAGGAATATAGAGAAGAAAAATCCCATAATCGCGTTAGGGTCGTATTCTTTATATTGAGGTACGGAATATAGATTGGTAACAAATTCAAAATTTGAAACCACCTTATTATTTTTCATTAAAGTTGGGGCAAATTCCCCTTCTTCAAGCTCTTTAAATTCTTTATATATATCTTCACTAAAGGGCTCAAGCGCCTTTTCTACCCTCTCTTTTGCTTCCTTTGGAACAAAGCCGGACAAATAGAAGGTGTTTTTTGTTCTTTCGAAATTATCGCTATACCCAAGCTTTTCAAGCTGGAATGAGTAATTGTCCGATAACACCTTAAGATCGCGAACGTTTGAGGCTAAATTTATGATCTCTTCTTTAGCTTTTTGTATTTCTAACCTTTTAGCTTTAATTATATTGGTAAGCTCGTCTACCTTTTCCTTAGCGGTAAACTCGCCCTCTTTAGTTGAGCGAATAAAGGAATTTTCTATCAACACCCTTTCGCACTCTTCAAGTGCGCTTAGGTGAACTATTACCCTTACTGCAACACTTCTTTCCCCTTCGCTTACTATTTTAGCGTCTGCAAGCTCAATTTCGCCAAGCTTTTCTATAAGTCGTTGTGCGTTTCGCTTTTCAACGATACCAAGCTTACAAGCGGTTGTCTTTGTGCCTTTAAAGTCGCTAAACTTATCTGCAAGGCCAAGATAGGGCTCAAAATACTCTATTTCGCCCCGAATTGCAATGATTTCTGCGTTTAACGCATGAATTAACTCATTTAACTCCTTTGCCTTATCGCAAACAGCTAAAATTTGCTCTTCTTTAGACGAAATTGAAGTAAACTCTTCATAATTAACACCGAAACCGTCCTTAACAGACTCTTCAACCTTGGCTTGCTTACACCGCTCGGCTATTATGGAAAGGGCGTTTTCTACCCTTTCTTTTTTATTTTTTATTTCGCTTTTATCGGTAGTAACTTTGCTAAGCCCTTCAAAATCGTTCGAAAGGGATATTTCTACCGCGCCCGTTGAGTGAAGAACGTCAAGAATTTCGTTTTGCTTGGCGTTTATACCCACTAGCTTTAAAGCGAGCATATCAGCAATTGCCATTTACAATTCTCCCGAAAATGTATTCGCCCGTTTTATCTGCAGATGCGCCCTTTTCATTTAATAAATCCGCGCATTCTTGCTTGCTTTGATTAATGATAGCGTCATATTCTTCTTTAGCGCGCGCTTCGCTTTCCTTTGCAATTTGCTCGCGTAAAAGCTTAGACTGTTCTTTTACTTCCGCTTGCATTTTTGCTAAAAGCTCGTCGTTTTCAGCCAAGATTTGTTCGGCTTTTTTTTGCGCGTCGTTTATCAAGCTTTCCGCTTGACCTTCCGCTTTCATGATTTCGCTTATTACTTCGTTTATCATAAATCTTCCCTTTAGGATGTTTTGTCTTATAAATGAAGAAAGATTGCGCCCACCGCTTGCCGTTATACACATAGCACACGGCATAAAGACTTTTTAAGGATAATAACGCGCCCTTTCTCCCCCATTATAACATTATTGCTATTTTACCAAAAATAAAGCGCTTTGTCAATGTCTTTTTTAAAATTTATATATAAAATATATAATTGCCAGCTTTGTCGGTATAATTTAACCGTTAATTATAAATAACTTAACAAAAAAGCGCCCCTTTTAAAAAGAGCGCAATTTATTTATTGATGTTTTTATTAAAGGCTCTGCCACAACAAAGGGTTGATAAAATAAATTTTATCGCCTTAAAAAAATCAACAATTTAAAAATAATCCCTTAATATATAACAAGATTTGTATTTTCCGCATACAAAGAAAAGGCAAAAACCACGCCGTCTTCTAAGTTGACGTTAATTCTTACACCGTTTTTGTAAAAGCGTTGCACGCCGATACCTTCTTGCGGATTTGAACCTTCGTTAAGCTTAAACCCCTTTTTGCTTAACACTTCTTCCCACTTAATATAGCTATCGCCAATGCTTAATCCATAAATATTGTACGCAGAATCGTAACAGTTAATTGAAGTAACGCGTGGGCTATTTTTTAACGAGCGCCAAGAAGAAACGCTATACATAACGTAAGCAGGCTGTTCATTTTTAGCATAATCTTCGCCGTATTTTTTAGGCACGTAACCGGTAACGCCAAAGCCGGGGCTTACGTAGTAATCTTCAAAAGAAAACTCACTTTCAATTTCTTGCAAAAATCCAATTTCAAAATTGCTGTTTTCGCGTATATCTTTACCAACACTTTCAGCAAGCGCTTTGCTTACACACCCACTGTTAAAAAGAGTGACGCTAGTAATTGCAATAATTAAAAGCGCAAAAAAGATCTTTCTTTTCATTTTGCCACCTTGTTTTAAAACTATTATTACAATTATTATACAATAAAATATAGCAAAAGTCCTTAAATACTAGACAAGAAACACAAAAAAAAGAAAGAGTTTGTTAAAAAATAATCTAATTTTATGTTTTTGGTGTATTTTTACACGCAAACATTGACAGTTTTGCGCTTTTGTGATAATATTAAACTATGGAAAGAAAACTTATAAGTATTGTTGTTCCTTGCTATAACGAGGAATTAACCGTTGAACAATTTTATAACGAAACTGCGCGCGTTTTTGAAGGCTATAAACACGATATAGAAATTATTTTTGTAAACGACGGCAGTAAAGATAGCACCTTTGACATTATTACCCGCCTTGCCGGTAAGGATTCAAGGGTAAAAGGTGTTTCTTTTAGCAGAAATTTTGGACATCAACCCGCAATTATGTGCGGTTTTGCGCACGCTAAGGGTGATGCGGTTGTAGAACTTGACTGCGACCTACAAGACCCGTTAGAAGTTGTTTTACAAATGGTTGACAAATGGGAAGAAGGCTACCAGGTAGTTCACGGCAGAAGAATTAAAAGAAAGGGCGAAAGCATCTTTAAAAAAGCAACTGCCAGCATGTATTATAAGCTACTTGCAAAGATTACAAAGCACCCCGTTCCAAGAAACACAGGGGACTTTAAGCTTTACGATAGAGTTGCCATAAACGCCATTTTAGCCATGCCCGAAAAGGAAAAATACATTCGCGGGCTTGCATCTTGGGTTGGTTTTAAGCAAGCCTTTGTAGATTTTGAAAGAAAGGAAAGAATAGCCGGCGAAACTAAATACACCTTAAAAAAGATGATAAATCTTGCAAAAAGCGGTATTATTTCTAACAGCGACGCACCCCTTTATTTATCACTAACCTTTGGGCTAACCTTTTTCTTTTTATCGCTTGCATGCTTTATAACCTTTATTGTTCTTGCAATTTGCAATATTAATCTAGAGCTTGTTGCTTGGCTATTCCCATCTTTAACACTTCTATTTAGTGGCAGTTGGATATTTAACGCAATAAGCAATATTTATCTTGCTAGGGTTAACGACGGTATTAAAAACCGCCCCGACTACATTGTAGCCGATAAAATTAATTTAGACTAACTTAAAAAAGCGGTTTTACGATTTAACGTATTAACCGCTATTTTTTATTAAAAAACACAAATTATTTTTATTATTGTAAGAAAAAAAATAAATAAATTTCAATAAAAAAGTGCCAATATAAGTCGATTATCGGCACTTTTGTTATTTTATAAAAGATTTATTTTTATTTATTTTTACTCAACGCTTTCTATGTAATCCCATTCACAAATGAAACCATATTGGTTGCTGTCGTCATTTGCCATATCGTTCCAAATATCGCCCCAAACTTCAAGGTAATTTTCGCTTTCTGCGCCGTTTGGCTCACCAACTCTCCAATTTGTATATTCCCATGGCTCACCAGTAATCCAACGCCATTCACCTTCTGTTAATTCATCCGTTGCGCCAAGCCAATATCTACTATCTAATTGCTCTATTATTTTTTGCTCTTCTGCAGAAGTAACGGTAGCTAAATGACCACCTAAAGATTCGCAGTAAGCCTTAGCTTCTTCCCAAGTTACTTCTCCTTCAAACCATTCATACTTATGACCATTCGCCTCAACAACTAAAACAGAAGTAATGTCACCTTTCGCATCTTCCGTATCATCTTCCGTATCATCTTCCGGCAGCTCTTCTGGTTTGTTTAAACTTTCCCATTCACAAATAAAACCGTACTGCTCGCTAGAATCTAAGCATAGGTCATTCCAAGTGTTTGGCCAAATTACTAAATAGTGTTCTTCTCCCATATTGTTTGGTTCGCCTTCTAGCCAGTTTGTATAATTCCACTCTTCACCGGTAATCCATTTCCAAACGCCTTCTTCTTCAGCGTCCGTTCCGCCAAGCCAATACCTACCGTTAAAATATTCCATAGCTTCTTGCTCTTTTGCAGAAGTTATAGTTGCTAAATGGCCGCCCAAAGATTCACAGTAAGCTTTTGCCTCTTCCCAGCTCATCCATTCTTTGAAAACTTTGTATCTATGATTTCTATAAATAATTTCATCTTCATTTACAACAGCGTAATCATCTTCCCATTCACAAATAAAACCGTACTGCTCGCTAGAATCTAAGCATAGGTCATTCCAAGTGTTTGGCCAAATTACCAAATAGTGTTCTTCCCCACTATTGTTTGGTTCGCCTTCTAGCCAATTTGTATAATTCCATTCTTCGCCGGTAATCCATTTCCAAACGCCTTCTTCTTCGACGTCTGTTCCGCCAAGCCAATAATCACCGTAAAACTCTTCTAACACTGCCTGTTCTTCGGCAGAGGTAACGGTTGCCAAGTGTCCACCCAAAGATGCACAATATTCTCTTGCCTCTTCCCAAGTATAATGACCTTCAAAAGCTTGATATACGTGACCGTTATATTCTCGCACGTCTTTTGCAACAGGCTCTTCTTTATTCTCATTCCCGTCGTTAGGTTTTTCTGTCTCTTCGTTTCCGGCGTTTTCATTATTGTTATTATTGCCTTCATTTCCAGAGTTTTCATTATTGTTATTATCGCCTTCGTTTCCAGCGTTTTCATTATTGTTGTTATCGCCTTCGTTTCCAGTGTTTTCGTTATTGTTGTTACCACCTATATCTTCCAAAGTAAATTTAGCGTAAACACACATTTTATCCGAAAGAGATGTTTTTGCTAAAGATTCCAAAGTAAAAGGAACTTGCCAAACACCATCATCCCAATACCAACCATCAAAAACATAGTCTTCTTTTTCAGGATTTTTTGGCATTGAAATCTCTGCACCATTTGTGTTAACAACCGCGTATTCTTCCCCATCTACCATAAAATAAACGGCAAAGTTAACCTTTGAACAGGCGATTGAAAAACAAAAAGTTAAAAGACAAATTGTTACCAGCAACATTTTTATTTTTTTCATTTTTACTTTCCTCCAAAAAGCTTATACTAAAATTATAATCTAATTATAATTAGAAGTCAAGCGTTTGTATCTAATTATTGTTAGAATAACATTATGAAAACATTTAATCTTCAAATTATGGCTGAACGATTACGTTTATTACGCCACGAAAAAGAATTGGATCAAAACACTCTTGCAAAAGAGCTTCAACTAAGCAACGCATCTATTAGTTATTGGGAAAACGCAAAGCAAGAACCAAGTGCGTCTGCGTTGTTTAAGCTTGCTTCTTTTTTTAACGTAAGCGTAGATTATTTATTAGGGCTTACTGATGAATAAATAAATTTGCTTTGCAAGCTTAAATTAGGGCGGATTTTGTATAACACAATCCCTTATTAAGCAATAAAAAAGTGCCGATATAAGTCGATTATCGGCACTTTTGTTGTTTTTTATTATTTTGCTTTTATATAAATATTTTAGTATTCGTAGCCGTAGTGATAAGGCTTTCCGTATTGATATTCTGATCTTCCGAAAGCAAGAATTAACTTGAAAATATAGGGGAAGAATAGAAGACCTAAACCGAATAGCGTTCCGTGGCCGTATGCGTAAGAAATTTTAAAGGGAAGCTGAATACCAATGATTGCAACGCCAATTGTTAAGATAACTGAAATTACGCTTAATGCAATTGCAATATATTCGCCGCCAGGTAAACCTAAAATAAGGCCTGTTTCTAAAACACCGCTAATTAAACCGATAATAAAAGAATACCAGAATAACTTCCAGAATTTAGAACGCTTCCAAACGATTTTGAAAAGAACACAATCTTTTACTAATGGAATAAGTGATAACCAGCCACGACGGCCAGCTTTAGAAAAAAGCTTCCATGACGCGATTACGTCTATAATATAAAGAACGGCAGAAACCGCAAGCGATACAAGCATAATTGTTGCCATAATACCAACAAGCGCGCCTAGACCTAAAGCTTCTAGCTGTTGATTAAACTGTTCTGTGTTACCGGGTTGTAAAACATTACCCATAATCAAACCTTCCTTTTGTTAATTAACTTTTGGTGTAAGCACTGTTTTGCAAACACCTTACTTTATATATTATATCAAAATGAAATAAGTATGTCAATAAAAAGGTGCAATTATCTATTTTAATTTTCTTTTATCACGCTTTTTATTGCAAAATAAGCGGTTTTATGCTATTATAATAGCAACTAAATGGCAATTATTGGGTGAAATTATGTTATGTAAAGAAAAATACGATACCTACGTAAAACTTTTAAAAGAGGAATTAGTACCTGCAATGGGCTGCACCGAGCCTATTTCTATTGCTTACGCCGTTGCAAAAACTAAAAGTTTGCTTGGCGAAAAGCCCATTAGCGGAATTTTAGAGGTAAGCGCAAATATCGTAAAAAATGCTAAAAG
>JAFQBR010000157.1 GCA_017399665.1 Clostridia bacterium
AAAATAAAAAGTTACCGTCAGAAGAATTAAGGGTAACCTTTCCGCCTGATACACCTTTTATTGCAAAATTTTTATTTTTACTTAAATTTACGATCATATTATCACCTCATTTTTTTGGAAAAAGCGCGTTAATCGACCTATACGGCCACTAATTTTGAATTGCCGTCGTAGTCTGTGATAATTATATAACCGCTTACTTCAGGATTAGCGCTTACCTTTTTGCCTTTGTATCCGCTATCCTTTTTTTTGTAAAATAACATTTCAGAAAAGTCGTATCTATAAACGGTATTTCCCCTTACCGCAAATACCGATGGACTTTCACCAACAAAAGCGCAAACTGAAATTAGTTCCGTATCGAAATTTTTATAATAATCAACCTTCATATTTTCGGTCACTTCTTCAACTAATCCAACACCAGCGCTATTTACTGTTACAATTAAATAATTGCTTCCATTTTTACAAAAAGCACCACTTTTGACATCTTGTTTTTTGTATAAAGTTGTTAAAAGACCATCCTTATATTGCTTTACAATCGCCTCGCCGTTTGCAACGAAGAAAATTAAACTTCTATCCTCTTCGTTAATACAGCTTAAAATGCACTCTTTATCTAAATATGCAATATTGCCAAAGCTTTCAAGACTACATTCTGTCATAAAAAATGAACTATCAGCACTATATTCCAAAGTGATTTTTTGTTCACCTTTTTTAAAAGGAAGTATACAAGAACATTCTCCGTTAGCGCCACTAACATCTCCGCTATAACCAACCTTATCATTTAAGTAAATTTTTATTTTTAAATTACTTGCAGTGCTTTGATTTTTAGCGGTAAGCTTTAAATAGGTATCATTTAAAACCTCAAAATCAAATTCAAAAGTCTGGCTACTTTTTTCACTTTCACCGTTTTTTTGCATGACGTAGTAAGAAAAACCTGCCCTATCTAAAGCTTTTTCAACTCTTTTTAATCGACGCTCTATCTCCTCCATACGAAAAGTATTCATTTTTACCCCCTTTCATATTCGAACTCTGCGCAAAGATGAGTTACGTAACACTCAGGTTGATCACATTCAATAAAAAATGAAAAGTATTCGCCACGTATTCCAACGGGTAAACATTCTCTGCTAATTCCGCCAAAGAAGTAGAGTGTTCGACTTTCTTTTTCGCTTTTTACCACCACTCTCAACGGCGTTTGTGAGTTTACGTATAGTTTAGTTAACCTTTTTTCCTTGTGAATATTAAAATCACTTTCTCCACTTTGCCAGCTTTTAGTCAAAACTTCATTAAAAAATTCACAATTATCAGAAAGCTCACCTAAAACGTTTTTATTCTCACATAAAAACAACAGTTTAAAAAAACTTTCGCCTTCCATTAAAGTAAAGTCTTTAATTGGCAAATCCTTGCTTAAAGTAAATTCTCCGGTGCTAATTTTATAGATTAAAAGTGAGGAAAAGTTTTCGCCGTCATCTCTTTTGATATTAAGCAAGCAAAAATAATTCCCTTTATAATACACACCTTTTGCACTTGAAATATCAATATTATCAAGCATTCCGTCAAGTTTAGTGAGTATTCTAACCGGTGAACCACCTGAATAGGTATAAAAACCTTCTCCCGTAAGATAAATTATCCTATCCCCACACACTGCAATACTTCCGGGAATAATTCCACTTGCAGAGGCGGTAATTCCGTCTACCGAAAAGCCCGTTTGATCGCCATAAGCTGTAATTCTTGTAATTCCGTAGTTTCTAAAAACGTACACGTAACCGTCAAACGAAAGGGCTTTAAGTAAACTACCTCTGCCATCGCGTAGGTCAAATAGCCGGCATCTTCCAAAGAAACGTTCCAGTTTAAGGGATTAAAGTCATCTGAGAACCAAAGGGTTGTTTTTTGCCCGCCTTCCGTTACAAACAGTCTTTCGTTGTGAATACACATTGACGTAACAGTAGGAGCATCCGTAATTTCAGTTACACTATCGCCATCATAAATTTTAAGCTGTTTATTTACGGAAAAAATAATAACGTCGTTTCCGTTATAGGTATACGTTACAGCATAGGGCGCTGAAGAAAAGCCTAATCCTTCAATTAAAGTATACGCTTTATCCTGCCCTAAAATAGCCTTATATATATTACCATCATCAGCATAAAGTAATAGATAATCGACATATAGCCCCACATTTTCATTATAACGCTTATAATAATAAATCTTTTGAGGGGTAGCATTTTCAATCAAAAACTCTGGCAATGGTTTATCTTTAAAGTCGCAGGCACAAATGCCGTAACCATCAGTTAACGCACCGCTTTTAAACTGAGTATTGAATGATGAAACAGCCGTATAAAGTGGTGTTAGTCTTTTATCTTTTGAAGTGGATATACCCTGTGAAAAATCGTATACGTATGCTCTTGCAGTTGCTATGCCATCTCTTTTGTTTGACTTGGCGTAAAACATTACATCCATCTCCTTTGCGGAATTTTTAAAGAGCTTCTTTCAGCTAGCCTACCGCGAAGCGCCTGCATGTATTTTTCGTTATAAATTTCGCTTTCTTTAATTCTGCCACGCTCCATAAGATATTGCGAAGCAATACCATATGCTAAAACGTAAGGCCCAATTACAGTTGATGCAAAATAAGCTTCATCATCTTCAGTTGCCTTTGGAATTTTAAACAAATACTCTACAGTAACATCCGAATTATTTACCTCAATATAGTCGTTAATCAACTTATAGCCCAACTTTTGACCGTTTTTAGCAAACACTCGCAAGATTCTTAGCGGTGTTTTGTTGAGGCTTGATAAAGGTATTTTTTTATCCGTTATATTGTTAAAATCTTGGCGCTGCTTTTGCGGAAAATATTCGCAAGCAATTTCATCCGTTATAAGGTTATAACATTTAATTAAAAGATTTACCACCTTTTTTGCATAATCAATGTCGAAGCATTCTTTGCCTTCTAAATAAGATACAACGTCATCCTCACCAACAGTTTCGGCGGTAAGTTTAATAACTTCTTTTACAGTCATAAATCCTCCTTATAATAATGCGCGCTCGCATTTTTTTACAAGCGCGCACAAAACTTAAAATATTATTCTTCAGTAATACCTGAAAGCATTGCTTGACCACAAGGTCTTGTGCAAATTAAGTCAGCATATTTTACTAAAGTTGCAGAGTAAACAGGTTTATTAGCAACCTGTTTTAGCACTCTGCCGTCTTCACCTTCAAGCCACTTCCAATCGCAAAGTTGATGAAGAACAAAGTCATCTGTATTTAGTAAATACATAGTTCCTTCGGGACAGAATCTATCTGAAATTACGGGAATACCGTTATAAGATAACGCCTTATAACCGCCATTTAATTCCATAACGTCAATATTTCTCTTATAGGTTGCAAGGTGCTTTTGATAAGCGCGCTTTACACCTGAAGAGCAAACGATAAAGTTAACTTTACTGCCTGTATTTTCTTCAAGCTCGTCAATAGCAGTTTGAATAACAGTTTCGCTAATTTCGCCAACGTTATTTTTCATATAAGGTACAAGCCATTTATGAGTTGCTCTATCTAAGCCGTAAATTGAGCCATTTTCTTTAAAAATAGCTTTTAAGCCTGTAATTTCCTTGCCGTATGAATTTTGAACTGTGATAATACTATCCACAGGGACGGTTGAAGTAGTAAGAGCTGTACCGCTAACCTTGATTTGCTTATTTGCTCTGTCAACTGAAATCACGCGTCTACCGGTAGCGCCACTAATTTCTGCGCCGGCAGAGGTTAAGAAGTCAACAACCATACCTTCAACGATATTTTTAACGTTATCAACTGTAATAACGCCACTAGAAATACCTTTAACTGTAGCTAAAGTGCCGTTGCCGTCGCCAAATAGCATTCTGCCAAAGTTGAAAGATGATGCTTTAAGCAGACCTTCCATTTCAGCATTTAATAAGTTTACAAAAGCGCCAACGCTGTTTTCTGATGCGCGCACCGCTTTATCTGAAATTTCAATTGTGCCGTAAAGGTTTTTTAAGGTAAGCACGAATTGATCGTAGTTATTGCCTGCCGCTGCAGGAAGATCACCGTCTTCAGTACCTGCGCCAATACCGCCGTTAATACCGTATTGTGCAAGACGTCTGATTTCTTTACCCCAAACGTCTTGAGTGGTTTGCTTAATTTTAGCAAGTAAAGGGTTAACACCTGTGTTTAGTTGTTCGGATACTACTCCGAGATATAGGGATTTAAGCGCGTTGTCTGCGCTAGACATTGTTACCATATTTTTCTCCTTATCAATTAATTTTTGGTTTTTCTGCTAAAACAATTTCAGCAGTTTTATTTTTTTCTAATAATTTCCGTAGCCATCTCACCTGCCTCATAAATTGAAGTAGGTTTTTTAGGTGGCATAATAACAGTTTGACCGCCTTGCGAGAGCAACGTTACCCCCTTAGAAGAAGTCAAACCGCCAAGATAATCGCGAATAATTTTCTCTTTAACAGCAGGCGTTTCACTTGCGCGAGAATAAATAAACTCATCGTTAATTTTATTTTGTTCGGCTTTGATTTGGTCTTGTAAAACGGCAATATAGGCGCGTTCTAAAAAGCCCTCCTCCACCTCACCGCGTAAAGAGGTTTTTTGAGCAATTTCCTCTGCGAAATTGCTAGCCTCTGGATTTCTACTCAAAAACAAAGCGACTTCTTTGGCAATATTTTCTTCGCTACTCTCAGCTAAATCAGAGGCCGAGTCACAGGGCTGTTCCACCACCGCACTCCCAGTTTCATCTTGTACGGGCTTGGACGCAGACTCCCAAATTAAGACCTCTTTCTTTTCAGTCGGCTGAGCTTGTTCTGATTTTAGCTG
>JAFQBR010000158.1 GCA_017399665.1 Clostridia bacterium
GCCACCTTCGCCCATGATAACCATTGCGTCCGTGGGGCTTGCCATTTTAAATGCAATACGTGAAGTAAAGTTAGTTTTAATAGAGCCTTCCATTATATCTGCAGAAGGACGCTGGGTTGCCATTATAAGGTGAATACCTGCAGCACGCGCCTTTGCAGCAAGTCTGCTTATCTTATTTTCCATAAGCTTTCTTTCGCTTGATGAGTTCATAAGGTCGGCAAACTCGTCGATAATAATAAGAATCTTAGGCATTTTCTTGCCTTTCTTCTTTTCGATATAAGAGTTATATTCATCAATGTTCTTCGCTAATACGTCGTTTAGTTTAACGTAACGCTCTTCCATTTCCTGAACAGCCCATTCAAGCATTGAGCACACTTTGGCATTGTTTGTAAAAATCTCGTTGAACATTAAGTTTGGTATACCCCTAAAGATTGAAAACTCAACAACCTTGGGGTCAACCAAGATAATTCTTAATTCTTCTGGGCTATACTTGTAAATTAAACTTATAAGCAAGGTGTTTAAGAATACGCTCTTACCTGTACCTGTTGCACCGGCAACTAAAAGGTGAGGCATCTTTGCAATATCAAGTATAACGGGACGGCCAACGATATCCTTACCCATACAGAATGACAGCGTAGATTGCTTTGCCGTACTAAATTCCTTTGAAGAAATAAGTGTTTTTACACCTACCGTTTCCGACTTAGAGTTAGGTACTTCTATACCTATTCTTGAAGTGCCTTGAATGGGCGCGATAATTCTAATTTTATCTCGCGCGGCAAGCCATAAGTTAAGGTCATCTTGCTTTTCAAGTAGCCTTTTTACCGGAACGGTGGGAGGAATTGAAAGCTCGAAACGAGTAATGGACGGGCCAAATTTAATATCTTCAATCTTTGGCTCGATATTTGCCGTTTTTAAGGTTGTTAATATCATATCCGCACGGTACTTTTGCTCTTGCTCGTTGCGTTTCTTTTCAGCCTCGTCGGGAAGATAATCTTTAAGCAAGGTTATTGGTGGGAATGCATACTTGTAGTTTTTGGGAATATTATCAATGGGGTTGATAAGCTTGTTTTCATCAGGAATATTATCCATTGTTATCTGCCTACCGCTTACAACTGAATTAGTGTTGGTTGAATAGCTAGAAGAGGTAGAAGCTGCGGGCTTAACCGTAGGTTGACTTTCTGGTTTATTTTCCTTTTCTGGCAAGGTATAATGCGCGCGATCTTTATGGATAACGTGCTTTTCACGCGTTCTATCTTGCGCGGCAAAAAACGAACCGGCGAATGTGCCACCGTCACCGTTATAATCGGGAGTTTCTTCTTCTCTATTTATTCCTTCGTTAAATGAAAAATCGTTTTCAAAGTTGTTATTTTCAGCCTTTGGCTTAGATACCTGATTTTGAGTTTCTTGCATTGCTTGAGTAAGGGGATTTATCCTGCGTTCTGGCTCTTCTATTTCCCTCCTTTCGGGAGCAGAAAAGGCATCAAGAGCTCTTGCTTGCTCGCCCCTTTCAAAACCTTTATCTTCTTGAGTAAAAGGATTTTCTTTTGTTCTACTATTATATCCATCAAAACGGCTATCTATAGAACCAGAGCTTCTGTCTTGTTCAAAATCCTTTATTCTATCTGCATTTTCCATGCGGGAAGAGTTGTAAAATTCTCTATCGTTTCCGCGCGAAAAATCGTTATTTGAGTTAAATCTATCTGCATTTATTCTTGAATTTTCGCCTGAAAAACCGCCGTTTCTATCCTCAAGTGAGTTTGTTCTTTCAAATCTACTGTTACTTTCAAAAGAAGTGATTGAATTAAAAGAATTGGGGCTTGTTCTATCTGACTGCTCTATTCTGTCGAAAGAAGTAAAACGGTCTTTGTTATAATCGTTATCTGAATTAGTACTATAAGAACTTTGCGTTCTTTCACCCATTCTATCTTGAGAAGGGTTAAACGAACTGTAATTATTTGCGTTTTCACTTCTTTCACCGTTAACTTGGCGGTCAAAGGGAGAAATGTTTTCACGAGTTCTTCCACCCCTATTAAAAACGTAAACGTTTTTTTCCGGTTCTGAAACGTCAATATCCATTTGATGAGTTTTTCCAGAGTTAAAGAAGGGTGTTTCAAGTCTTTCTTCCCTATTACCCATTGGCGAAATTACAGTTTGAGACTGGTCGCTATAATTAGAAGTATTGCCATCGTAAGGTCTGCGAACAAAATCAGTTTTACGTTCTATATCTTCATCATAACGCTCGCGATAAGATTTTTCGGTTGTTATAGGGGTTGTGTATGAATTACTATTTGTTTTAGAAGTGAACGCATTACCGCCAAAAAGTAGATGAACCCCACCTGCGCTAGCGCTATTTTTATCTTTAGGGTCTTTTTTCTCGAATGCACCACCGCCAAAAACTATTGAGCGCGAAGGCTTTTGCTCTTGCTCTTCGGTGCTTTCAGCATGATTAAATTCAAAGGCAGGAGATGCTTTCGATTGCTCTTCCGCTACATCTTCTTTCATTTCTTTTTTAGCTACATTTTTGTCTTTTTTAGGCTTTTGAGCCTTCGCCTCGCGAGATTTGATTAAAAGTGCAGAAATCTTTTCTCTAAAAAGAACGGTTGTAGTAAGTGCTAATAAAAGCGAATAAAGAAGGTACGCACCAATTTGCGACATAAATTGAACGACGTAGTTTGCAACCGCGCCTAAAACTACACCGCCTGCCGTACAATTTGCAAGAGTTATGCCCGAAGCATAGCAATAATCAAGATATTCACTAATTGGTAAAATTATGGGCGATAATGCAGTTTGTAAAATTAAGCAAATTAAAAGAGCATACAAAACTAGATATTTGACCACCCTTTTTAGCTGTTTATTTTGCACCTTGAAGCCGATTAAAAGCTTCATGCCTAAAAATGCACAGTAAACGAGCAAGGGGAATGAAAAATAACCGAATACGCCAAAAAAGAATTTACCTATTTTTTCGCCAATAGTGCCAAAAAGTAAATCTCCGGCAATAAGCCTTAACAAAATAAGCACGCAAAAAAGCGTAAGCGCCATTCCAAACACTTCCGCTGTAAAAAAAGTTGAAAATATGCTATTCTTTTTTGCCTTTTCTTTTTTACCCAAAACAATCTCTCCCTAAAAGCTATTATCCTTCGTCGCAAAATATCCGCGCGCACATTCGCATAATAATTATTATCTATATAAGTATATCATATAATAAGTTTTAGTGCAAGAATTTTTGAATAATTTTTTTGTCGTTTTTAAACTATTTTTTTGTGATTTTAAAACATGAAAAACACTCTTTTTTTAAAACTCTTAAAGATTTACATTTTTTTAAGCAAAAACCCTTCTATATGTCGATTAACAGCCATTTAAGCCACTAAAAAATAAAAAACAGTCAAATTTGCTATTTTTTTAGTAAAAAAGACTGTTTTTTTATAAGTTTTATTTAATTTTGTGCCGATAATCGACCTATACAGCCACTTTTATTTACTTAGTTCAGCAAGTATAGCCTCTGATTTTTCAGCAACTTCCTTAAGTGCTCCTTGCTTAAAGGGGGAGTTAATTCCCGCTTCTTCTAGCATATCTGTAAAATATTTAGTTCCACCGTAAGAGGTAAATTTAAAGTAAGCGTTGAACGCTTCTTGATAATTTTCAAGAGATTTAAATAAAAACTGTAATGCATTTGACTGAGCCAAACAATAATCAATATAGTAGAAGGGAGATTCAAAGATGTGCATTTGATATTGCCAACGTGTGCCTTTTTCGAAATAAGTCATTCCATCAGCGTTCATATAGGGGCGGAATTTAGCCTCTAAATCCTTCCATGCTTGATTTCTTTGAGCGGGTGTAAAGTCGGGGTTTTCGTAAACGATATGTTGGAATGCGTCAACAATTATGCCATACGTTAAAAATGAAAGATTGTCAAATAGATGTTTAAACTTATAATCCTTTGCTCTTTCACCAAAGAATTTATCCATAAATTTCCAGCAGAAGCATTCCATACTCATAGAGTGAGTTTCTGCCGTCTCCATACCTAAAGAGGCTTCGGGATCGTGGTCGTTTAAAAAGCTTAAATAACTTGCAAAAGCGTGACCTGCTTCGTGAGTTAAAACGTCTACGTCGCCAGAAGTGCCGTTGAAGTTTGCCAAAATAAAGGGCTGTTTATATTTGGGGAATTCCGTGCAGTAACCACCGCCCCACTTTCCTTCGCGAGATAGAACGTCGAATGCGTCGTTTTCTATCATCA
>JAFQBR010000159.1 GCA_017399665.1 Clostridia bacterium
ATATTTTAGAAAAAGAATAAAAAAATCGGAGGGATTTATGGATCTTTCACTTTTTTACGGCAAAAATTACCATACGTCACGCGACCAAAGAGCTCAAAAGCTTTACGATTATTTTGTAAAAACAGAGGGTAAAAACCCAGAATATATCTTTTCTTCTCCCGGAAGAGCAGAAATTTTAGGCAATCATACAGACCACAACCACGGCAAGGTTATGGTTGCATCAATCAACTGCGACATCTTATGCTTCGCATCCCCCACTAACGATGGCTCTATCACTTTATGCTCTGAAGGTTATCCCCCCATTCGCACTAGCGTAAACGATAGCTTGGTCGTAAAGGAAGAATACGGCTCTTCTCACGCTCTTGTTAAAGGTGTTTGCACCAAGCTTCACGAGCTTGGCTATACCTTTGGCGGTTTTGTTGCTTATACCACTTCTGATATTTTTAAAGGCGCTGGCGTTTCTTCTTCTGCCGCGTTTGAAGTTTTGGTTTGTGAAATAATTAATCTTATGTATTTAGACGGCAAGCTTGCTCCCATTACTAAGGCTATAGTTTCTCAGTTTGCAGAAAACGTTTATTTTGGCAAGCCCTGCGGTCTTTTGGACCAAAGCGGTATTGCACTAGGTTCTTTATCCAAGCTCGATTTCTGCACACCCGAAAACCCTGAAATAAAAACACTTACCGCACCAGAAGGCTATACGTTAGTTCTTACTAACACCGGCGGAGACCACGCAAAACTTACCCCCCACTATGCAGCAATTAGAACTGAAATGGAAGCAATCGCTGCCCACTTTGGTAAAAAAGTTCTTCGCGAAGTTAACGAAATAGACTTTTTAAACGAAATGCCTATTTTAAAAGAAAAGTTCTCTTCAAGAGCTATTCTTCGCGCTATGCACTTCTATAACGAAAACAAGAGGGTTGACATGGCGGAAAATGCAATCGCCAGCGGTGATACACAGGCTTTCCTTGCTCAGGTTGCAGGTAGTGGCGCAAGCAGTATGGCGGTTTTACAAAACTGCTACGTTCCCGGCGAAACCAACCAACCCGTTATGCTAGCTATCGAATTAAGTAAACAAATAACCAAAAACAGCGTATTCAGGGTACACGGCGGTGGATTTGCAGGCTCAATTTTGGGCTTTGTTGAAAATAGCGAAGTTGATACTTACGTTGCTATAATGAAAAAAGTATTTGGCGAAAACAACGTATTCCCTGCAAAAATTAGAGCAACCGGTACTTGCGGTTATAAGCTATAAGCTTTATTACAAAAAAAGATAAAACAACTTAACATTCGGCAAATTATCGCCACGGTTTTATTATATAATCGCTATATAAAAATTCCGTGGCGGTTTTTTATGAAAAATTTTACTTACAAAACCTTTTTTAAATATTTATTTTGCGCATTACTTTTTTACGTAGTCAATCACGTAACGGATGGCGTCCCACTATCTATTGCCCTACTTCCAGCCTTTATGTCGGTAGGGTTTAATTTACTATCCGTCAGCTTAATTTTTACCGCCGTTAACTTTTTTGATTTTTCCTTTACACAATCCGTTGCACTAACTTCAACCGCCCTATTTTTTATTTTAGTTTTTAGCGTTTATAAAATAAAAAAAGCAAAAATTAAAGGTGAGCTTTTTATTTACCTGCTTATATCTCTAATCCCCTATTATTTACAAATCTTTAGCGGAAGTATTTATACAAAGTTGGTCTATAGCGCGATTATTTATGTTTTTGCGCTTATTTGTAGACTAGCATTAAACACCATTTTTATTGGTGGTTTTAAGCGAAAAACCCGCTCTCACGAAAAGGTTGCACTTTACTTATTTATAATACTTACCTCGCTTGGCGGAATTTCTATTTTAGGCGTAGAAATTTACAATCTTATTTCCTTAACGGTTATGCTATTTTTATGCAAGTTTTACAAGTCGCCAACCGCGTTTATACCTGCATTTATTTTACCCGTTTCAATATCTCTTTACACTCAAAGTCTTAGCCCCCTTGCGCTTTTTGAAATTTATTGCGCTACTATTTTAATATTTATAAATTTATCCCCTCTACTTTCTGCGCTAGCTCTTATTTTAGCGCAAGTGGCGGTGTATTACCTTTCTGGCGAACTGTTTGCTTTTAAGCTACAAGATTATTTTCTTACCTTCTCACCCTCAGTTTTATATTTATTCATTCCACAAAAGCTTGTTGACCGATTAAAAAAACACCTTCTAAGATTTGAAGAACCCGAAGTAATAAAACAAATTATAAATAATGAGCGTTCACTTATCTGTCTTAAACTAAACGAGCTTTCCAATCTCTTTTACGATATGGAACAAGCACTAAACTGCTTTGACCGCCTTTTTATAACTAAAGAAAACGTTTGCGAAAAAATTGCGGATGAATTACTTTTAAACGTCTGCACCCCATGTCCCTTTTATACCGACTGCGTAAGGAAAAACCATCCCAAAAGAAAAGACCTTTTAAAACTTATAAATATTGGTATTTCTAAGGAAAAAGTATCGATTATCGACCTATCGCGCGACTTTTCTTCATATTGCTACTCTGTTAACAATATGATTTACGAAATAAATAAGCAAATTTCAGCATACCTTCAAGCAAATAGTGAGCACACTCAAATTAAAGAGCAAAAAAGGCTTATATCAAGTCAGGCAGGCGCTGTTGGCGAGGTTTTAAGAAATCTTGCCTTTGATCTTTCATACGCCGTTGATTTTTCTTTTCCAAAAGAAAAAAAGATTTTTGATAACTTGGCTGAAAACGGAATTTTACCCAAACAAATAGTTTGTTTTGGTAAAGAATATCATATTCTTTTTTCTAAAGAAATAATAAATTATTCAAAAGTATGTTTAATACTTAGCGAAATCATTGGCGAACAAATAAGATTAAACAGAAAATGTGAGGTTTTAAACGGTTTTTTAGCTGTTTTTACCAAAGCTCCATTATTTGATGCTTCATTTGGAGTTTCTCAAATAGCAAAAGACGGGTGCGCTGTTTGTGGCGACAGCCATTCACTTACCAGAATAAACGAAGGTTCTTTTATCGTTTCTTTATGTGACGGTATGGGAAGCGGAGATAAAGCATATAAAAATTCTCATACAGCAATAACGTTATTTGAAACTCTTTATAAAAGCGGACTTTCAAAACAAAGTAGCTTAGATCTTGCCAATAAAATGCTATCCGCCTGTTCTAATGAAAGCTTTTCTTCATTAGACAGTGCCATAATAGACCTATTTTCAGGGCGCTGTGACGTTATAAAAATTGGCGCAACCTACGGATTTTTAATTTCTGAAAACAACGTTCGCGTTCTTGAAAACAAATCACTACCCTTAGGTATCTTAGAAGAAGTTGCTCCCGATATGTTTAGCATTGACCTAACCGAAGGTGATATGCTTGTAATTATTTCGGATGGAATTTCAGACTCTTTTTTCTCAAGTACGGATACCGTTGAATTTTTAGAAAGAGAAAGCAGTAGAAATCCGCAAACGCTTGCAGACAAACTACTCAACTATGCCTTAGAACAATCTAAGGGAGTTGCTGTAGACGATATGACGGCAATCGTCGTAAAAATTTATAAGCGTCAAGTGTCATAAACCCCTTTTATTTTAAAAAAGCTTATGATATAATTAGAATGCGTTTGGTAATAAAGGAGGGAAAATGGCTCAAAGAGCATATTATTTAAAAAATCTTCGCCGAAAAAAGTATTTTTTTACGCATTTCAATAAGGAGTTAAAGCACGAAAAGCCAAATTTTTCTCTAGATTTAAAGGAGAAAACGGATGGAACTAATTTCACTTCTTTCAAAATACAGCGTTGACTGTATTGCAACGGCTATTTTTGCTTGCTTTGCCGTTTTATTTGTAAGAAAAAAACTTAAACTGCCCGAAAAAGCAAACAGATTATTGCCTTTCGGGTTTTCGTTTGTAATTTATTTTGTTTGTGCATTACTCAATCTAACTTCTACAGATGAAGTTATTAATAAAAGTATGACGGCAGGCGGTCTTGCCACAGTTATTTACGCATTTTGTGGAGGATATTCGCTTACAAAGGAAGAAGAATTAAAAAAACTGATGGGCGCACTGCTTAAAACGGTTGTAACCGACGAGCAAATAAATAAAATTACTGAAGAAATAATTGAGGGACTGGAAAATGAAAGCAACGATTTACTTATACATATAAAAATAAGCGATTTAATTAGAGCAAATCTTTCACAAGAAGTTTCTGAAGATCAAATACGTGCGGTAACTACGGTATTTATTCAAACCTATCGCGAATTTTCGGCAAACAGGCAAAGCAAATTTACAACTTAATAATTACATATTTATTTATAATAACAAAAAAAGGTGCTTAAACTAGCACCTTAAATAAAGCAAAATAAAAAAGATGCGATTTTATTTCGCATCTTTTTCTTTTTTAATTTAATTTGGTCGGCATCGCTCCTTGCCTATTCACTAATTAACCAACGTTTTTAGATCTTAAAACTGCAAAAACAACAGAGATAATTAATAAAGCAGCAGTAACACACCATTTTAACCATGCAAACCAACCAGTACCTGTAGCGAAACAGAACATGATAAGCATAAGAAGTGTAATAGCTGCAAGTAATGTTAAACCTAAATCGATAAAGCCTACAGCTTTGTTTTTAAGTTTAAGTACTGAGAATACGATACCAGTGATAGCACCAGCAGCAGCAAGAACACCGATAACGATGAAAGCAGCCTTGCTAGCTTTTAATAATGCGCCAAGAGCGTTAGTAGCTTCAACAGTGATTAGAAGTGCGTAAGCAACTGCTACTACAACTGCAGGAATAACTACACCGTATTTTTTGAAAACGCTAAGATAATAATTACCAAGTTTTTTAAACATATTTTTTTCTCTCCTAATTAATACATTATATGCAAGTATACCCCTTTGGAGCGAAAGGCATTACATATAACGTTTTATTTCATCCTTTTTAGATGCTATCACCTATTATACCACATATTTTAACCAAGTCAAGTATTTTTTTCTTTTTTTTCAATTTTCTACTCTTTTCTTTAAATTTTTACAAGTTTTTCACAAAAACGACCAAAATATAATAAAAATTCACAGTTTTACAGTTTTTTTGTGGTTTTTTTATTATTGAATTGTATATTTATCAACAGTAAACTGTTTTTTTGTGATTTATTTTTTAAAAAAACAAAGCGAATTGGTAAAAAATATGACCGTTAAAATAGTTGCACGACTATAGGTTAAGCTACTCACAATCATATTATATAATATGTTAGTCACGCTTTATTCCCGTGCATAATCTTCATTTTTTGTCTTTTATTGTAAAAGCATTGAATTTTTTATCAATTTATGTTATAATTAATTTGTTAAGGGAATAGTCTGCGCTACAATGCGTGATGTGCCGTCACCACGGGAAACCCGGCTTCATCTTAAATGACGAGACTTATC
>JAFQBR010000160.1 GCA_017399665.1 Clostridia bacterium
AATTTTTGCAAGGAAGCGTACTTGCCGTACGTTGGAATTGTAAAAATTTGCAAATAACAAACTATTACGAAGTATATAAAACTTCTTTTATCAACCCTTTGTTGTGACAGAGCCAAAATAAAAAAAACACACAATGTTTAGTCAAATAGCGGTGTAGAAAAATATTTTTCTGCGCCGTCTGGTAAAAGCGTTACTATTTTTTTGCCCTTGCCAAGTCTTTTTGCAAGCATTACTGCGCACGCGATATTACTACCGCTACTTATTCCACACGCCAAACCTTCCCTTTTCGCAAGCTCCTTTGCATATTTTATAGCCGTTTTATCGGCAACTGTATAGATATTTGTAATAATTTCTCTATCTAAAATGCTTGGTATAATTCCGTCCCCTATACCCATTTGAATATGGCTTTCTACTTTTTTACCCGATAAAATTGCCCCTTTTTCAGGTTCTACCGCCCAAATTTGAACGTCGGGGTTTGCCTCTTTTAATCGCCTGCCTATTCCCGTTATACTACCGCCCGAACCCACACCTAAGCAAACAGCATCAATATTTTTGCCCAATTCTTTAATAATTTCGCTTGCTGTGCTTTGATAGTGCGCTTCTACGTTATAATAATTTTCAAACTGATTTGGTATATACACGTTAGGATTGGCGCGTTTTATTTCCTGCGCTTTATTTATGCAATCTTTAATACATTTACCAATATCGCCGTCATCCTTTATTGTTATTACCCTTGCGCCGTAATGCGTAATTAATTTTTTACGCTCGGCGCTAACTGAGGAAGGCATTATTATAATTACCTTTAACCCAAGCACCGCACCAACAAGCGCTAACCCCACACCTTGATTTCCGCTTGAGGGCTCAACTATAACGGTGTTTTTATTTATTAAGCCTTCTTCTTTTGCCTTTAATATCATATTGTAAGCCGTTCTGGTTTTTACCGAACCGCCCACGTTACACCATTCTACTTTTGCAAAAATTTTACTATCACAGTTATTTGTAAAACTTTTAATTTCAACAATCGGCGTATTACCTACTGTTTGCAATATATTTTTATAAATCAAAATAAAAAAGCCTCTTGTTTATTTTATTTTAAAAAAGCAAACAAGTTGACTTTATTTTTATAAAAATGTTTATCGATTTATTTAAAATTTGTTTAAAAAATCGGCGAGGTCACAAACAACGGTTGATTTTTTTAAATGGATAAAATTTCTTTAGACAAAAACAACCCTTTGTTGTGACTGAGCCAAAAAATAACAAAAGTGGCGCTATAAGTCGATTAACGCCACTTTTAAATTATTAAATTAATTTAACTCCATTAATAACCAGCGAATATTCAAAGCCAATAAATTTAGCTGCGCGCCTACACATTTGCATTCTTGTATGGTAAATTTCAAAGTAATCAACAACAGGGCTTATCTCTGTGTTTATTTCAATATAGGTAGTAATTACCTTATCTTTTACCTCTACGTAAGATTTTTCTGCAGCGAAATTAACTCTATCGTGGATATTCAAATCGTTATAGTCAGACATTTTAGAAATAATTGCATTTCTAACCCTGCTTTTATGAACGTCTGATTTATCTGCAATAATAAGAGCCGAACAAATTGCGCTAACAGGAGAGCCCTCGCCTTCATCATGATTACCAATAGCCATCATAACTTCAGCGGCTTCAAAATAATCAATACCAAGTTTGGTTAAAATGTTATAAGCCAAAATTGCGCCTGTTTGAGCGTGGCTGTGTCTGTTA
>JAFQBR010000161.1 GCA_017399665.1 Clostridia bacterium
AGTACCTAGTTAAATGAAAATAGTAAAGGTTTAATTTATAACTTAACACTTTAGTAATATTGATTAAAATTTTAAGAAATAAAATAAATACGCTCAATATTATATCAAATAAAAAGAAAAATAGCAATACTTTTATTAAAAAAAACCGCCAAAAGAATAAAAAAAAAGACGCTTTAACAAAGCGCCTTGATTTTTTGCTATTAGTTAGCACAAACGGTATACTTTCCGTGTACGATTAAGGTGATTAAATCAACGATCCAAGCAATAAGGTTACCAATACCGGTAAAGGTTGCTAAAAGACCAACAACTAAGGTAACAACGTTTTTGGTTTCTAAGAATTTAACGATACGGTAAATTCCACCAACAACAGCGCCACCGATAAGTTGAATGATAATTCTTAAAAGTAGGGGAAGTGAATCATAACTTGCAGTAATAGAATTGTTGCTCATAATAAAAAATACTCCTTTTTTAATTTACATTAACATAATACCAAAAAAAAATAAAAATGTTAAGTGTTTTTACAAAAAAAATAAAAAAAATTAACAAATGCTTAATATTTTTTGCATTTTTTATTCAAATGTGTTATATTTATTAGGCAAGAGGTGAAAAAGTGCAATTTAAAACGGATAAAAGAAGCTTAAAAACAAGAAAGGCGATAAAGCTTGCCTTCTTTAAATTGTTAAAGAGTAAAGACGTTTCGGATATTAATATTACCGAAATTACAAAAAGCGCGGGTATAAACAGAAACTCTTTTTATACTCATTACAAAAACGTTGGTAATATTCTAGATGATATTAATAACGATATCAGTAGCTTTATAGAGGGTGTTTTTGAAAAATATCCTTATTCTATAATGACAACAAATCCGCATCCGGTTATTACGGAATTTTCTAAGATGCTTTTAAGCAATAACTTTATTGCGGAATATTTAATATTCTCTAAATCTTCAAACGAGCTCGTACGCAAGCTTAAAAACAGTATTTGTGAAAAGTTTTATCAAACGTATTTAAAGAGTGTTTCAGAAGAAGATTTAACCGTTAAATTTATTATTGCATATATAATTTCAGGCGTATTTGAAATGTATTACGTTTGGTTTACCGAAGGTAAAAAAACACCGTTAAACGAAGTGGAAAAGCGAATTTCTAAGTTGATTTTAACGGGTACGGCATCAGCTTAAAAGGGGCGCAAAACTGCTCCTTTTTATTTTCTAAGTGCCGATAATCGACCTATAGAGGCGTTTTTATAAAAAACAAGTATAAATTAAGAACAGTTTTAAAGGAAATATTATGAAGTTTACGGAATTCACAATTTCAACCACCTCTGAAGCGTCAGAGCTCGTTGCAGATATTCTTTGGCAATACACAACTTACGGCGTTGCAGTATGCGACTATAAAGACGTAATAGAGCTTATTGAATGCAGAAGGGAAACCTTTGATTATATAGAAGAAGATTTAGAAAGGGCAAAGGAAACGGGCGCTTTAGTTAAGGCTTACGTAGAGCTTAGCGAAAGCGAAACGGTTGCCGCAGCCATCAACGAAGATTTATGTAGACTTGCTAAAAATGCGGAAGGCAACGTTTTAGTTGGTACTTTAGAAACTACTAAAAGGGTAGTTGAAGGTGATGACTGGATTGAAATTTGGAAAAAGCATTTCCGCCCCATTCATTACGGAAAAATAGTAATATGCCCCAAGTGGATTAGTTACGAAGCTAAAGAACACGAGAAAATTATTTATATTGATTCTAATAGGGCTTTTGGCACGGGGGAGCACGAAACTACTTCTATGTGTATAACCCTGCTTGAA
>JAFQBR010000162.1 GCA_017399665.1 Clostridia bacterium
GTCAGATAAAGTGCCCGAAACGGAGTGAATTTTTGTTGTTTCAAGCGCCTCATCAAAGCTCATATCCGGCATAATTGAGGGAATACATCTTGCAAGCATGGTTTTACCTGCGCCGGGTGCGCCTACTAAAAGTATATTATGCCCACCGCTTACGGCAATTTCAAGCGCACGCTTTGCCATTGCTTGACCTTTTACGTATTTTAAATCGCTTGAGGTTTTTTCCTGCAATCCAGCTACGTATTCTTTAGCAATAATCTTTTCTACGCAAGAAGTTCCAGCCAAATGCCCAATAACTTCGTTAAGGTTTTTGCATGGGTAAACCTCTATACCAAAAATAAACTCCCCTTCTTTAACGTTTTCGTAAGGGATGATAAATTTATTAAAGCCAAGCTTTTTTGCAGAGATAAGAAGAGGGGTTATACCGTTTACACCGCGAAGGCTACCGTCTAAAGAAAGTTCGCCTAAAAATACGTAGTCATCTAAGGTTATGCCCGACAAAAGGTCAGAATACGCCTTAATAATACCTACCGCTATTGGTAAATCTAAATACGCGCCTTCCTTTTTTATATCAGCAGGGGCAAGATTTACAGTTACTCTACCTTCTGGAAAGCGTTTTCCGCTATTTTTAATTGCAGTTCTTACTCTTTCCTTAGACTCTTTTACGGAAGCATCGGGAAGTCCTACTATATCAAAGCGAGGAAGCCCTGCTCCAACGTCTATTTCAACAGATACGGCAAAGGCATCTAGCCCGAGTAGTCCAAGCCCGTTAACCTTACTTAACATAGTACCCCCTTTGGCTTAAACAAGCCAATTGTATATCATCATAAATTTTTTGGGTAAATCAAAATTGAAGATGTATGGCGTTTGAATTACAAAAAATAGTGCGATTATAGTAATTAAGCCAATGGTTACGGAGTTTAATACTACCCTGTGCATGCTATTTTTTAATAATTTGTGTAAAAGCACTAATACAAGTATTGCAAATACAAGTGAAATAGCAAAATTTGCATAGTTTGCACCGTTCCAAAGAATTGCGTTTAAAATCCAAGTGCTTGCAAATGATATAGCCAACGTAAAATAAGTTGAAGCATTTTCTTTTAAAGCAACGATCAAATGACCATCCTTAATTTTGTTTTTAGCGTTAAGTAGGTAAAGCACGCCGATTGCGAGTATAGCAATAAATGAAAGTGCGCATAAAACTCTGTTTGCAAATAAATGAGTTGAAGTACCGAAGGCATTTTGCGTTGAGCTAGAGCCAAGACCGATTACCCAGCCTGCAAAGTTGCTACCACCGTTATTGCTAAAAATTCTTGCATGGTTTACAAAAATTGCGCTAAAAAAGTTTTTACCGTAAAACGCGGTATACATAGGATAGGTAACGCCATAGCTAACGGTAACTAAAATAATTGGCAATAAAATAAATCCGAATAATCCGTAAAAGACGAATTTCCTTAACGTACTAGAATATTTTTCACGTGCGTATTCCTTTTCAAGACCTTCAGCCTGAATATATGTTTTGTGAATAGCGTGAATTATTTTGACTGATGGGATTAAACATACGGCTATAAGCGCGGGAAGTAAAAACAACGCGTATGGAGTAACGCAAAATGCAAGCGAAAGCATAAATCCGCCAAGCACCAAATTATATGCGTTATTTCTTAAGCTTTTGCCATCCTTTGCCCTGTTATAATAATTAAGAGTAAAGTTAAATGCGGCAATCATAAAGAAATTTGCGATTAAAGTAACAGCCGACTTTGTAACTAACGATAATGCAAAACCGGAAATTATATATAAAACGACGGTTGCAATAGCATAGCCGTTTGTTGCAAAGAGTTTTTTTGCAAGGAAATACAATAGATACACGGTTGCTACCATAAATAAATAGCCCATAATTCTTACGCCAAACGCACTGCTACCGAAAAGAGTAACGCCAATAGCTGTAAGAGCTACACCTAATGGGTTTGCACTTTTTGAAACGTAACCGGATTTAAAGTTTA
>JAFQBR010000163.1 GCA_017399665.1 Clostridia bacterium
CCTTTTTCAATTTCTTCGCCGGTTAAGGGCTCGCCTTCAAAGAATTTCATCATTAATTCTTCGTCGTTTTCAGCAGCTGCTTCAGAAAGAACTGCTAATGCATCTTCGTAATCTGCTTGAAGATGAGCAGGAATAGGACCTTCCTTAGTGTCCCAATCTCTGTATACGCCGTAAGCAACCTTAACAAAGCCTTTCATCTTTTCGTCCACGATATCGGGAACGATCATAGGAGCAATCCTATTGCCGTATTTTTCTTTGATTGCGCCAACTGTCTTGATAAAACTTGAGTTATCTTTATCTAGACCGTTGATAAATAAAATTGCGGGGATTTTGCGTGCAACACAGTAATCGATTGCTTTTTCTGTACCAACAGTTAAAGAACCGCTACCGCTTGTAACGATAACTGCGCAGTCTGCTGCGTCTAAAGCAAGGTTCATTTCACACTCAAAATCAAAGAAGCCCGGTGTGTCTATAATGTTAATTTTGTAACCGTTGAACATACCGCTAGCGGCAGCCAAACTAATTGATGATTTTTTAGCTATTTCTTCAGGATCAAAATCCATAACAGTATTGCCATCTTCAACTTTACCCTGTCTGTCAATAACCTTCATGTTAAGAAGAAGTGCTTCTGCTAAAGTGGTCTTACCTTCACCAGAGTGACCGATAAGTGCTATGTTTCTGATTTTGTCTGCTGAAATTCCCATAATAAAATTCCGTCCTTAAATAAATAGATTTTGCTTTTCTTTTTAGTTGAGCCATGCGCTCACTACATAACAAAAGATATTATACTATATTTTAATAGAAATTTCAAGGGGGTTTTGAAAAAAAATTGCCATTTTTTAATATTTTTTTACTTGCAATTATTTTTACACACTTTTTAAACATAAAACGCCGTTTAAATTACATTACAAACTTAAGTTTTTGCATAAAAATAACGATTAGCAAATATGCAATTAATATCTTTGTGGCTTTTTTTATGCAAAAAAATAAAAAACAACATAAAAGCCTGATTTTTGCTTGACAACGCAACCATTCTGAAGTATAATAAAGATACCCTATGGGGGTATATTAAGGAGACTGCTATGAAAGAAAAATACTGTTGCTGTTGCGAGGAAAAAAAGAATACTGCTCGCACGCAAAAACAAATAAAAAGTATCGAAAGCAGAATAAACCGTATAAACGGCCAGCTTGCGGGAATAAATAAAATGGTAAAAGAAAACAGATATTGCGCAGATATTTTGATTCAGCTTTCAGCCGTTTCAAGCGCAGTTAAAGGGCTGGCTAGCATTATTTTAGAAGACCATTTAAAAAGCTGTGTAACAGAAAAGGTTTTAGAGGGCGATAACGCCGTTATGGATGAAGTTTTGCAACTTTTTAAACGCTTTAATTAAGGTGAAATATGAAAAAAACTAAGTTTGACGTTGGAGGTATGACCTGTTCCGCTTGCAAAGCGCACGTTGAAAAGGCTGTTGCTAAAGTAACGGGCGTAAAGGAAGTTCAGGTAAACCTTTTAAAAAATAATATGCTTGTAGAATACAATGAGGCAATCTGCAACGAACACAGCATCGTAAACGCAGTTCAAAATGCAGGCTATACCGCAAGCATACAAGGCGTAAAAGCAGTAGAAAAAAACAACAAAAAAGACAATTCTTTAGTAAAATTATTGGTTAGCGCAAGCATTTTGATTGTTTTAATGTATTTTTCCATGGGCAATATGATGTGGGGCTTTCCCGCGCCAAGTATATTTGACCACCACAAAAACCCAATGGGCTTTGCGTTATTGCAATTCATTTTAACCATTCCAATACTGTATATTTACCGCAACTTTTTTATTTCAGGCTACAAAAAACTTTTCAAGGGCGCGCCGAATATGGATACCCTTATTGCTATAGGCGCAACAGCCTCTATGCTGTACGGTATATTTGCACTGTTCATGATTGCCTACGGACAGACGAACGCAACAAACGCTATTTATTTAGGCGACGTTATAGCATACCAAAAATATTTAGAAATTGTAAAGTCCTACCACGATAATTTATATTTTGAAAGCGCAGGTATGATTTTAACTTTGGTTAGCCTTGGTAAATACCTTGAAGGGCTTTCAAAAAAGAAAACCACAAAGGCAATAGAGGGCTTAATGCAGTTAGCCCCCGATAAAGCAACTGTTTTAATTGACGGCACAGAAAAGGTAGTTCCTGTTGAAGAAGTTAAAGCTGGCGATTTAATCATTATTAAAAAGGGGGAAGCTATTCCTGTTGACGGCGTCATCACCAAAGGCTCCGGTTCGTTAAATCAAGCAAATATCACCGGTGAAAGCATGCCTGTTTTTAAAAACGAAGGTCAAGAGGTTTTCTGCTCCACCTTCTTAAATTCAGGTTATTTAGAAGTAAAGGCAACAAAGGTTGGCGAAAACACCTCTATTTCAAATATTATTAAGCTTGTGGATGAAGCTTCTAATTCAAAAGCACCAATTTCGCGCTTAGCAGATAAAATTTCAGGTATATTTGTTCCAATAATTTTAATTGTTTCACTTATTACATTTATCGCAAACTTAGTAGCAAACGTAAGCTTTGAGCTATGCTTAAATTTTGCAATTTCAGTAATCGTTATAGCTTGCCCCTGCGCGCTTGGTCTTGCCACTCCTGTTGCAATTATGGTAGGCACAGGAAAAGGAGCGCAAAACGGCTTACTTATTAAAAATGCAGAAATTTTAGAAAACGCGCACAAAATAAATACCGTCGTGTTTGATAAAACAGGGACTGTTACGGTTGGTGAGCCACAGGTTACAGACTATATTGTCTACAATAACTCATCAGAAATTTTAAACGCTCTTTATTCCATAGAACAAAAATCCGAACATCCGTTAGCACTTGCTCTAACACAGTTTGCAAAACAAAAGGGAGCTTGCCTATTATCCGTTGAAAATTTTGAAAGCATTGACGGCATGGGATTAACGGCACAAATTAACGGAAACAACTATTTAATCGGTAACGTAAAAAACAGTAATTTACAGCTTCAAGAAGAAGTTATAAATAAAGCAAAAGGCTTAGCAAACGAAGGCAAAACACCCCTAATAATAGCCGTTAACGGTGTTATAGGCGCACTTTTAGCAGTAAAAGACAGCGTAAAGCAAGAAAGCAAGCGTGCAATCGAATTGCTTAAAAAGCGCAATATAGAAGTTGTTATGCTAACGGGCGACAACACGCTTACTGCAAACGTTATTGCAAAGGAAGTTGGCATTGATAAGGTTATTGCAGACCTTTATCCCGACCAGAAATTAAAGGAAATTGAAAAGCTAAAAAATAGTAAAAATTGCTTTGTAGCAATGGTTGGCGACGGAGTTAACGACGCCCCTGCTCTTATGAGCGCAGACATTGGAATAGCTATGGGAGGCGGTAGTGATATTGCCGCAGAATCTGGCGATATAGTTTTACTAAGAAAAGACCTTACCGACGTTGTTAACGTAATAGATCTTTCTAAACGCGTTGTAAGCACTATAAAAACAGGTCTGTTTTGGGCTTTTTTCTATAATCTAATTTGCATTGTGATCGCAAGCGGAATATTCTACCATATAAACGGACTAAAAATAAACCCAATGATTGGCTCTTTGGCCATGAGCTTATCAAGCGTTTCTGTCGTTTTAAACGCACTTACTATAAATCTTTTTAAGCCAAACAAAAAAGAGCAAGAAGAAAACAACTCTTGCCCAATAATTATAAATGAAGAAATAAAGGAGAATATTATGAAAACTTATACTTTAAAGGTTGAAGGCATGATGTGCCCAAGATGTGTCGCTCACGTTGAAAAGGCTTGCCTAAGCGTAAGCGGTGTGCAAAGTGCAAAGGCAGATTTAGAGAATGCTTGCGTTGAAATTGTTTGCGACGGCGAAGAAAGCCTAGCAAAAGCAAAGGCAAATATAATTGAAGCAGATTATATTGTAAAAGAGTAATAAAAACATAAAAAGTGGGGATATAAGTCGATTATCCCCACTTTTGTTTTATATTTTTATTTTAAGCCCAACCTCGCCGGCGTATAAAGTTTCGCCGTTTGATAGCTTTAAGCCACCGTCTGAAAGTATATCTTCAGCAACGCATTCAAAGCTTTCATCTCCCCTAACTACCGTTATTTGTTTGCCCAACACTAGGCTAAACGCCTTGTACTCTTCTAGACTAGAAGGGCTAGATAAATTTAACATAAGCGAAAGAAAAAAGCTTTCCCTATCGCAATCTTTACCGGTAATTTGCTTTACAGAAATTGCTATATCTTCAATTTCTTTTGCAATGTCGTTGTTAAGGTTTATACCTATTCCCACTAAAGAATAGTCAACTCTTTCCCCACAAAAAGCATTTTGCGTTAAAATACCGCATATCTTTTTGCCGTTTGCAATAATATCGTTAGGCCACTTTATTTTTGCATCTACACCAAAGGCAAGCAAGGTTTTTACAACAGCCATTGCGGTGTCTGTCATTATAGACCAACTGTTAGACGCAAGTAAATTGCTATAAAATGTAAGCTTACTTAAATAACGCCCCCCGTTATCACTAATAAAAGAGCGACCTTTAGTCCCCTTGCCCGCCGTTTGAAAATCGGCGTAAACTATGGCGTCCGCTCTTTTTTTAATGTACTTTTTTATATATTCATTTGTAGAATCAACTTGCTTTAAATGCTCAATAATCATCTTCCGTATCCTTTATGGAGCTTATTGCATTTTTAGCGCTTTCAAAGGAAAAGCCCTTAGAAAGCAAATATCTATAACATTTTGCCAAATTTTCGCGTGTTATTTGCTTGTTGCGCATATATTTTTGCGCTATTTGCGTGGCAACAGGGGTTTCATCTTCCAATTCATTAACAGCGCTTTCCGCCGTATTCTTATCAATTCCTTTTGCCCGAAGTTGCATTTGAATTAACATTTTGCCTTTATTTTTGCTGTTTTGACGGGCAAAGCTTTGCGCATAATCTCTATCGTCAATATAGCCGTATTCCTGCAATTTATTAACGACCTTTATAGCAAGTGAATAAAGATAGCCTTTTTTAGTAAGATATTCTATCGTTTGTTTTTTAGTTTTTTTATACCGCGCGATATAATTAAGAGCCTTATCAAAGGCTGTAGAATATTCGTTTTCTTCCTGAATTAAAGCAAGTTTTTCTTCGGTAATTTTATCCCCCTCTTTAAGGGAATATTTTAAAACTATAAGGTTATCTAGCGAGCAAAAAAACACACCGTCCAAACTAATATTACTGCGTGATTTATTGTTTACACATACAGAAAGAGAGGTTATAGTTTTCATGCTTTAAACCTCATCAAATTCATAGATAATATCGTTTAACGGCACTATAGCCTGCTTTTTATTATAAAAATCCTCAAAAGAAGAAACAAAATTTTCGCTATCTTCCTTTCTTACGGCAAAGCTAACGTTAACCTTGTCACTGTACTCTATCTTAAGTGTTTTAGAGTATTTAGGCATTTTAAAATTGCCAAATTTTTTATAGTTATCGTAAGAAAAATCAACCTGGAATTTAGTGCAAAGCACGCACTTTGTAACCTTTGCGTTATTGCAAGCGCCGGCAGCCGCTTCAGAGTATGCGCGAACTAAACCGCCAGCCCCAAGCTTAACACCGCCAAAATATCTTGTAACAACAACAGCCACGTTAAAAAACCCTTTATTTTTTAGCACGTTCAAAATAGGCAAACCTGCAGTTCCCTGAGGTTCGCCGTCATCTGAATATCTAACGCGTTCTACACCGTCGTCAAAAACGATATACGCGTAACAGTTGTGTGTTGCAAGCGAATGCTCTTTTTTTACAGAGGCAATAAAATTCTTGGCTTCCTCTACGCTGTTAACTTTAACAAGCTTACCGATAAAATCCGATCTTTTTATTTCCGTTGTAAAATCGCCTGCATCAGCGGTTAAAAATTCCATTTATTTTACCAACGCTTAAACTAATTTTACTAAAACGTGTACCTTTTTACCTTTGTGTAATACAAATTCGCCCTTAGCAACTACATCTTCAGGTAAAATCATATTAGCGGTTGTAACCTTGCTGTCGTTAACTAAAACTGCACCGCCTTCAATTAGACGTCTTGCCTCGCCCCTAGAGGGAGCAATCTTTGCAGTTACCAAGATTTCAGGAATAAAGTTGATATTCTTATCAATTTCAACGCAAGGCATATTAGAGCTATCACCACAGAAGGCTGCCTTAGCCTGTTTTCTGCATTCTTCCGCCTTTTCTTCGCCGTGAACAAGCTTAGTAACCTCGTAAGCAAGTCTTTCCTTTGCAACGTTAATACGTTCGTCTTGGTGAGCTGTAAGCTCTGCAATTTCATCTAAATCCATAAAGGTTAAAAGCTTCATGCATTCTTCAACCTTAACGTCTTCTACGTTTCTAAAATATTGATAGAATTCGTAAGGTGTCGTCTTGTTTTCATCTAGCCATAAAGCGCCCTTTGCCGTTTTACCCATCTTCTTGCCGTCGCTGTTTAAAAGAAGAGTAAATGTCATAGCGAAGGCATCCTTACCCTCTTTACGGCGAATAAGGTCTGCGCCCGCAAGCATATTTGACCATTGGTCGTTACCGCCAAGCTGAAGCTTACAGCCGTATTTTTGTGATAAAACGTAAAAGTCGTAACCTTGCATTAACATATAGTTAAATTCAAGAAAAGATAGACCTTTTTCCATTCTGGTTTTAAAGCAATCGCAAGTTAACATGTGGTTAACTGAGAAGTAAACGCCCACGTCACGTAAAAAGTCAACGTAGTTAAGATTTAAAAGCCAATCTGCGTTGTTAACGAGAATTGCTGCGTTTTCGCCTTCGAAGTTAATAAAGCGAGACATTTGTTTTTTGAAACATTCTACGTTGTGAGCAATGGTTTCTTTGGTCATCATAGAACGCATGTCGCTTCTGCCGGAAGGGTCGCCAATCATAGCAGTACCGCCACCAATTAAAGCAATGGGCTTATGTCCTGCTCTTTGCATGTGTGCCATAGCGATAATGGGAATATAGTGGCCAATATGCAAACTGTCTGCCGTGGGGTCAAAACCAACGTAAAAAGGTACGCTTTCGCTACCTAACATTTTGTATAAATCTTCTTCGTAAACAGTTTGTTTAATAAAACCTCTTGCCTTTAATGTGTCAAAAACGTTTTGTGCCATAGTATCTCCTTAAAATATGTAAAAGTATTTTTTCCAAGTGTAGTTTTGCTTTGTTTAAAATAATGTCAGCCTTAAGCAAAGCACTTTGCATTGTAAAGTACACCTAAAAAGGCTATAAAAACCCTTCAAGTATATACCTTCGTATATACATATTAACATTTTTTTAAAATATTAGCAAATAAAAGGTTGAAAAATATTGTAAATTAATAAAAATTGTGCTATAATTACCC
>JAFQBR010000164.1 GCA_017399665.1 Clostridia bacterium
CCGTTAGTGTTAAAGTTTACTAAATAAATAGCCTTAAACTGACAGCCCACTACGGTAGAGCAAACAGCCACCATTAAAAGCAACGATGCTAAAAATAGTTTAACTTTTTTACTCATTGTTATTTTCCTCCTTGAAATTAATTTAATTTTTTACAAAACGGGTTCTGCCCGTGTTTTCCTAATAATTTCTGTAAATAGTTAACAACCACCTTTAACAATGCGCACCCTTTTAGGTGGCATTGTTAAAGATTTTTTTATTATTGTAGTTCTAATTCAATAAAACCAACGTAAAGAACGTAACTGTCTCCGCCTGCCCAGCCTTGAAGTGCAATTTCAAGCTCGCTAAACATTGTAACGCCTTTTGCTTCACAAAGTGCTTTTACGTCAATTATAAATGCACCACCGTATTTAGAAGCTATTTCGATGCCGTTACAGTAAATAAAGCCAAGATTTGCGCCGTTGCCGTCTACCCTAGCTGCACGAGCCAAAATCTTAATACTCTTATAATCGCTTACTCTTATACCGCCTAGGTTAAACTTAACGCCTGCGGTATGGTTTGCAGAAATAGCCGTACCACTTGTATACGTATAAACAAGAGCTGAAGAATATAAATCAACTTCTTCACCAGGTGTGCTATTGCTGAAGTGATAATTTTCAACTTGACTTAAAGTACCGCCGTTTAAGGGTTGGGCAATACCCATTAAATTGCCGTTTTCTACGTTATAGGTAACAGTTTGTTTTACAAAGCCTGCTTTTTCAATACAACCTATAAAGACGTGCTTTTGTCCACCGCCAAGTAATTTAACGTTAATTTGTTTAATTTTGGTAAGAGTGGGGAATTTTTCAATTAAGTTTATACATCCACTAATATAATTAGCAGGATTTGCAGTTGCGCTAATAAGAGTGCTATGTCCACTGCTTGAATTATCTAATACCGCACTTTCACTAAGTGCTAAAATGCTGGTATTTGTGGTTGTTGATTTTTCGTAATAGTTAAATGCTATAGCAGAATAGTTTGCAACAGCTATTTCATCTACGCTAATAACCAACTCTTTACCATTGCCGATAGTTCCGTCTATTGCTAGACCGCAAGTACCGTTATAATATTCAAGCGTAAAGGTTAGGTTTTCACAGCTCCACTTACCTACTTTTAAGTCTGCTAACTTAAAGCCAAGCTCTTGCTCATCAAAATCTAGCTTAACGATTAGTTCTAGGCTTCCGTCTGCTAAAACCGTGCCTTTAAGAATTGAGCCAGCATTTATCTTTGCACCTTTAATGTTAAATAAATCAGTTAAATCGATTACCGTATTAGTATTAGCTTCACCAATACCGTTTTCTTCAATTCCCAGTAAGTTTGCATATTCTTTAGTTCTGTCTACGTAAGTTAAGTTATCTGCATAATATAAACCACTGCTAGAACCTTGACTGTACTGAGCAACAAGCACCTGAACAGAATATTTAGAGCCTTTTACCTTGTACTTAGCGTAATAAACCTTATCGCCAATTTCGTACTCGCCAATTTCAGTTACCGGATCACCGCTGAAATTACTATTCTCGTACCAGCCAAGGAAAGCATAACCTTCAAGCGTGCAGCTTGGAAGAATAGCACCTTCACCGCATACGTAAGAGGTTAACTGACTGTCTACCCTGCCGTCACCTGCGTCTAAGGTTACGCTATAACTCGTTGATTCACCAGCCACTAATAATTGTAGGGTTTTAACGATTTGCGTATTACCAATGCTTACAGCAACCTTAACATTAAGGATGTTTGCGCCGCCGGCAGGAAGTGAAACTAGCTTAAGAGTATTTTTTGTAGCGTCCCAAGCAAGGCATTCGTCATCTGCAGCAACACTTGCAATTTGAGCTTGGTTACCGTAAATTGTTGCTTTAATTGCTATTTCATTATTAGTACCAATAAGCTTTGCCTCTTGACCTAAGTTGGCAGAGCCGTTATAAAAATCAACTTCAACGTTTTCACTAACTAATGATTTCCAAATTATTTTGTTATCAATTACTACCCAGTAATCCCCTGAGAAAGTAGAGAAATCACGTTTTGCAGCAACTAATTTATCGTAGTCAGAATAGTGATATAGATTACTGAATTTTGCATTGTAATATAACGTTGACTGCCATTTATCACCTAAATTTGGATTTTCACGGTTATTTGTTACCGAATTTATAACATTGCCGTAAATATCTTTATCTTCATTTGCGCCGTATCCGTAAAGAGCAGCGTAATTAGAGCCATCCTTCTTTTCGTCGCTTCTAAATGATACTATGAAGGGAGAAATTACGTAAACGTCGCTCCACTTGCTATCTCTTGCATAAAGCATTCCGTCCTGTTCAACTGTCCATAAACCGCCGATTAGTCCTTGCCAATTATAACGCTCGCTGTAATCTCTGTTTGTGCTAGCGTTTGTGCCAAGATATTCAATTACAACGTTTTTCATAACGGAATTTTGTGCAGTTCTTGCCGTAATACCTCTTGGTGTTTTAGTTGATGCAGAAAGGGCAATATATACGTCAGAAATAACTAATCCGTCGTTTAAGGTGTCGTGAGCAAGGAAATAAGCCTTGCTAGCGCTTAAATTAACTAATGCAAAATTTTTAACTGTAGCAGAAGCGCCGTTTAATACACCAAATAAGCTAGAGCCAGCATTTAAAGATAAATTTTTGATACTATAGCCGTTGCCGTTAAACACGCCTGCAAATGATGATTCGCCAGAAATTGAGTGATTTAATACCAAGCCACTTGCGTCAATATCGTTTAAAAGCTCGTAATATCCGTTTAAAATCTTGCCGTTTGAAAGTTCTAAGCTCTTAAGGTCTTCTTTACTAGTTAATACCTTTGCAAAAGTTTCTAACGTAAGGTGATAAATAACCTTATCCGTACCAACTGATATACTAGCACTACCCTTTTGAGTTTGAGAAGAAGACTCTACGCCTAAAATCTTGTTTTCTAAAACGGTTAACGCTCTTGCTCCTTGGTACGCGTCTATAATTTGACCATTCTCCTTTATAAACGCTAAAACACTCTTTCTTTTACCGCTGTTAAAATCTAAATATTCGCCGTCTACAGTACTAAATAGAGGAACTGCATCGGTTATGGTTTTTTCTACTCTTTTGACGGTTACGTTAAAGGTTTTAGAATATGTTTCGCCATTTAAGCTAGCTTGAACTAAAACGTTTGTATTACCAAAAGAGTTAACCACTAATAAGTCGCCCTGTTGTTTAATAACTTGCGCATTTTCAACTGTAACTGAAGCATCTGCCTTCTGACCGTTTACTTCAACCTGGAATTTGCATGGAATGCTGTTTTTATAAGCTACACCTTCGAATTCACTGTGGGTATAAAGCAATTCGTCTGAAACAACTTCTCCGTTATTATAAAATCTTACGTCATCTATAACGGAAAGTGTAATAACCTTTTGTAAGGTAGGTGCGGTTGATTTATCTTTACCACGCCAAGAAGCTTCAACAATAACCTGTGTTTGACCTTTAGCCTTTGCCAAAATTACACCGTTTTCGTTAATTTGAGCAACGGTTTGGTCAATTACCTTATAGCTAACTAGTGCATCTTCAAACTGCTTGCCATTAAAAGATATATAAGGCAACATCTTATAACCGTCGTTTACGGCAATTGCAATATCGCTTGATACGCCCATAGTTTTTAGCTCGGGTATATATTCGCCAAAAGAGCTGTTTACCTTTATGCTAGCCTCTGCACTGCTAACACCATTTGAATATTTTGCTTTAACGGTTGCCGTGCCCTCTTTTAAAGCAGATAACTTGCCGTTACCGTCAACGGTAACTACACTTGTGTTATCAGAGCTGTAAGTTAAGGTATAGCCCCTAACTTTATCGTAAATGGGGAATAGGTATTCTTCATCCCCTACGATTAAATTCTTTTCATTAGCTGAAAAACTAATGGATACTTTTTCTTCTTCAG
>JAFQBR010000165.1 GCA_017399665.1 Clostridia bacterium
CTTTTTCTCTTGCAATTTTAGCTATTACGGGGGCAGCACCGGTGCCTGTTCCTCCGCCCATGCCTGCAGCAATAAAGAGTAGGTCTACGTTTTCACAAATTGCTTCAATCTTCTCTCTGTTTTCTTCTGCTGCAGCCTCTCCAAGCTCAGGCTGAGATCCAGCGCCTAATCCCTTTGTTATTTTTTCGCCTATTTGAATTCTATTTTCAAGTGGTACTTTAGATAACATAAGTGCCTGTTTATCAGTGTTAATAGCAAAAAATTCGGCACTTGTTATTTGTTTTTCAATCATTCTGTTAACGGCGTTATTTCCTGCTCCACCTACACCGATAACTTTTATTTTTGCAACCCCTAAGTTGCTTACGTCTTCAAACATTTCTTCCTCCGTAATAAAATTATGCAAAACATAAAAACTTTTAAAAAACTAGTTTTTATGCGTGTTTTTTGATTTTTTTCTATTTCCTATTTCTGTTTAAAGCCTCGTTAAGAAGTGAAAGACAAGCTGACTCTTCTGCCTTGTTCATATACGGAATTTGCGGAGCAATTACGTGTATTGGCATCTCTAATCTTGAAGACAAATATTCCTTTGCCCCTCTAATATAAGAAACGCCGCCGCCCGTCAATGCAACAGGCGCGCTTATCTGTAAATCAAGCGGACAGTTTCGCATTACTTCATCTATCATTCCGGCAAGATTGTCTAGGCACTTTTTAACAGTTACGTTAGCTTTTTGCAAACGAATAAAAAAGTCCTCGTCATTTATAACTAGCTGATAATGACCTTCTGCATTCATGTCGTAACCAAGGTTTATCTTTCTTTTTAATCTTTCTGCAATTTCAAACTTTAAAGCCATATCAATAGGCCTATCCGTCTCTATAATTCTAATAAGATCTGCGGTAATATATCCCCCGCCGTAAGAAAAGGCTTTTTGATATAACACCCCGTTAGCATAAGTCACGTAGACGTTCGTTGTTAAATATCCAACGTCTATTACTATCTTTTTAAGTTCTTTTTCTTCATTAGTAATTAAATATTTGCTTTCTGCTAAGGTTTCAGAAATAAATTCAAGATTGGTTACACCGATGGGCTTACAAATATTAGTTAACAATCTAATATAGGCCTTTGAGGTATATATATAACTAAATAACCCCGTTACCTTATACGAACGTGTTCCTTCCGGATTATAAACAACCCTATTATCATCAAGTGTGTAATACATTGGATGATAATCGGTTATAGTATAGCCAAATCTATCGTCCGTGCCAATTTTATCGTGCATTTCCTCTAAATCACGCTTTTTAATGCGTTTTTTAGATCTAAAAGCAAGCGAACTATGTCTTGTTGTGGCATAAGTAAATTCGCCGGGAACGCTTATAAAAAGCTTATTTAAATCCGTTCTAGCTGTTTTTGAGGTTTTATTTATTACCTCTCTCACGGCATAAGCCAAAGATGGTTCGTCAAAAAAACGTGCATCACAAAAGCCTTCGTAATCACATTCAGCTAAACTTTTAATCAAAAAAGTTCCGTTAACGCCACGCTGACCTATTATGCAAGTCACTTTTTGTGACCCAATTTCCAATACGGCAACTGCATCTTTTGTCATAAAAACCTCCGCTGGTAGCATCTACCATTTTATCTAAGCGTTTTAGGTATTACGGTTACTTCACCATTGTTATCAATTTGAACGTAGATAGTACCGCTTATCTTCTCTATTTCTTCTGCACTATTGTAATAATCAACGCCCTTTGCAATCTTTTCGGTAAGCGATTCGTTTGCTTTACTCAGTTCAATTACAACGCCCTCTATCATCTGCAGATTAATTCTATAGTTTCCTTCTTCTTCTGTTGTAACAAAAGCAATTTTTGTTACGTTAGAAGATATTTCTGCAATCTCTTTAGCTAAAATATCTGCATCTGCTTTGAAATTATTAGGAAAATCAAAAATGCTTTTTAGTTGACATTTAACATCATGATTTTTACCATAAATATCTTCAAACACTATTTGTGTAAGATAACTTGTTGCTTCAGGCAAATTTTGTGACTGTCTTACTATAAAATATTCTTCGTCAAAATAATAAACGGCGTCACTTGCAACGTAATAATATTTTTCCGTTCTTTCGGTAAGTTTAACAATTATTTCGTTAGGATAATTTTTTGTTACCGAAAGTACCTTAAGATACTGATTTGACGTAATTTGATTACTTATTTTTGTTGTATCAACAGAAAAAATATTCTTGCCGTAATAGTCGTCAAGTAGGCTTAAGACTTCATCACTAACCTCACTAGAAGCAACCGAATACTGTACAGTTATATCTTTAACCGAAAAAAGCTCTTTTACACATACTACGCAAACCATAATAAAAACTAGTACGGTGCTTAACATCAATAGTCTTTTGTGTTTCATTCTTTCCTCCTTTCGGTTTAGCTAATAACAGATTTTGGCTATACTAGCCCAAGATAGTTAATATATATAAATTATATTATATATGTTTGCGTTTTGTCAACTGTTTTATGATAATTTAGCTTTTACATCTAACATAAAAAGAATAATTTTTTCAGTTTACATAAGTTATACTCGCTCCAAGCACATTCAATTTTTGCTCTAATTTTTCATAACCTCGTTTAACGACCTCGCCATTTAAAACCACGGTTTGTCCGTCAGCACAAAGTCCTGCTAAAACAAGCCCAGCCCCAGCCCTTAGATCTGTTGCAAAAACAGATGCAGAACGCATCCTCTTAACGCCGTTTATTATAGCTTTATTATTTTCGATTCGAACATCTGCGCCCATTTTTTTTAGTTCATTTATAAAGTCAAATCGCTTTTTAAAAACTTTGTCTTCAACTATACTCTTACCTATCCCCGTCGCACAAAGTGCACAGTATATAGATTGCAAATCGGTTGGAAACATTGGATAAACGTCTGCAACCACGTTTGCACCTTTTACTCTTTTATTAGCGTAAACTCTTACGTAATTATTGGCATATTCTATTTTCATTCCACATTCGCATAATTTTTCAGAAAAAGCCCTAATAGTATCAAAATTATCATATTCAAACGATATTTCTCCGCCACATGCACCAACCATACACACAAAAGTCCCCGCTTCAATCCTATCTTTTATGGGTAAAAAACTAAAAAATCTATCCCGTAATTCCTTTACCCCTTTTACGCGTATAACGTTACCACCCGCGCCCGATATATTACAGCCACACAAATTTAAAAAAGTGCACATATGTACGATTTCAGGCTCTTTAGCCACGTTATAAATATAAGTTTCACCGGATAAAAAAACACTTGCCGTGATTGCATTTACGGTTGCACCTACACTTGGAAAAACAAGCTTTACATTCCCTGCACGCATATTTGCACCGTCAAAATATACACACTTTTCACCAATAATTACCTCTGCGCCAAGCTGATTTAATGCGCTTATATGTATATCTACAGGTCTATCGCCAATATTGCAACCACCAGGTAAAGGGACTACCGCTTTTTTAAAACGCGAAAGCAACGCTCCAGCAATAAAAAATGAGGCTCTAGCCCGTTTGCATATCTCACAATCAGCTTCAAAGCTATTGATTTTAGATGCGTTTATCATAAGCCCATCATTTCCATAAGAATACTCTCCACCCAAATTTTCTACGATTTGCCCCATAACACGCACGTCAGTAATATTAGGCGCTTTTTCAAAAAGAATTTGCCCCGGAAATAAAATTGAAGAGGCAATAAGGGGTAAGCAAGCGTTTTTTGCAGGTGAAATATTAACTTCTCCTTCTAATCTTTTACCACCGTTTATAATAAATTTTCCCATAAAAAAACACCCTTACACGTTTATTTTATGCAAGGAGTGTTTTTTTAGTTAAGTTGTATTTGTTATTCCGATAAACGTTATTTATTATACCGAACGCACCTAAAAAGGTTATAATTTGAGTATTACCACTACTAATTAACGGAAAAGGCAATCCCGTAGGAGGAATACTGCCTGTAACAACCAAAATATTTACGGCAATTTGAATAATAAAAATGCACGCAACGCCGGTAGATAAAAAATAACCAAAAAAATCCTTTGAGGCTTTTGCCGTTGCAATAATTCGCAAAGCTATTAACGCACATATTCCTAGCAAAAACACAATCCCAACAAATCCCGTCTCTTCGCCTATTATAGATAGTATAAAATCACTTTCTGCAAAAGGTAAAAAACGCAATTTTTGCGTAGAATGAAACAATCCTACCCCAAATAAACCGCCAGAACCTAGGGCGTAAAGGGATTGAATAAGCTGATATCCTTCCCCTTTTGGTGAAGCCCAAGGATCAATAAAAGCCATAAGCCTTTTTAATCTATAGGGCTCTAATATTATAAGCATAGGCAACATGAATAATATAGGCAAGCAGATAAGAGCGAGGTGTTTTATTTTTGCGCCACCAATAAAAAGCATTGCCATCATAATAACCCCAACGCATACGGTTACAGACATGTTTGGCTCTGCAATAATGAGTAAACAAGTTATTCCACCAGCTAATAAAATAGGAATTAACCCTTTAAAGGTTTTTATTCTTGATAAATCTTCCGAAAAATAGGCAGAGGCAAATATTACAAAAGCTAGTTTTGTAATTTCTGACGGCTGAATTGTAAAACCTCCAACTCCTATCCATCTTTTTGCTCCGTACGCCTCTTTTCCTAAAGGGGTTAACACTAAAGCTAATAAAATTAAAGATGCTATAAATACTGGTAAAGAAAGCTTTTTTAGCTTCCTATAATCAAAAAGTGAGGCAGATACAAAAGCAACAATTCCGATACCGTATCCGACTAACTGTTTTTTTACAAAGAAAAATTTGTCACCGTAGTCTTTTTCAGCAATAAAACTTGACGCAGAATAAATAAAAACACACCCTAAAAAACACAAAAATAATAGCGCAATAATTAAAACCCAATCAAAAGAACTTTTATTTTTTATCAATTCTTTACGCATTTTTACCTATATGTTCGTTTATTAGCTCTATAAATCTTTCGCCACGCTCTTCATACCCCTCAAATTCATCAAAACTTGCACATGCAGGAGAAAGTAAAAGCACCTCTCCCTTTGATATATTTGACAAAGCTAGCCTTACAGCTCTTTGTAAATTATTTACAACACAAACCTCGCCAATTTCTTCTTTTTTAGATATTTCGTAAAGAAAATATCTTGCTTCTCCATATAAAATCACTTCTTTTACTAATCTGTTTTCTTTTATTTTATTAAACAATTCCTCATAACCACCACCCTTTTCTCTACCACCAAGAAGTAGAATAAAGCGTTCTTTCATCATTGAAATTGCAGATATAGTTGAATTTGGATTAGTTGCTTTAGAGTCGTTAATATATGTAATTCCGTCATCACTTTCAATAACTTGAATGCGATGTTTTACTCCCTTAAAGGTACGTAATCCATCTGCAATAATTTGTTTCTCTACACCTAAAAGCTTACAAACACAAACGGCAACTAAGGCATTTTGAATATTATGCCCGCCTTTAAGCGCTATTTCGCCTGCATCTAAAATTAAATCACCATTCCAATATATCTTGTTTTCTAAAAGATATGCCCCTTCAACCTTGCCAACCATAGAAAAATATATTGCTTTACCACGTGTTTGAGTAGAAAATTCCTTAATTCTTTGATCATCCGCATTCAAAACAGCATATTCGCTTTCGCGTAGATTCCTTAATATCCTAGACTTTAAATAAATATAGTTTTCCATATTATAATGTCTTGAAAGATGGTCTGGGGAAATATTTATTACGCACGCAATATGAGGAGCAAATTTTGCAATAGTTTCTAATTGATAGCTTGAAACCTCAACTACACTTATACTGTTTTCTTGTGTTTTTTCGCACTCTTTACATATTGGAGTACCTATATTACCAACCAAAAAACTATCAAACTGTGCTTTTTTTAAAATATAATCAATCAAAGAACATGTAGTCGTTTTACCGTTAGTACCTGTTACCCCCACTATTGCGCCTTTGGTAAAATATGAACCAAGCTCTACCTCTCCAATAATATTTTTTCTCATTCTGCGAGCCAAAATAGGAATTTCGTTGTCGATAGGAATGCCAGGACTTAATACTACTACGTCACAAAGTGAAATGACGTCTTCAATATTTTCTCTGTTAGTGCTTTTTGCACCTAAAGATAAAAGCTCTTCTATTAGATTTTGATTTACGCCATTTTGATTATGATCAAAAACATAACATTCAGCACCCTTTGAAAGTAGTAATTTACAGGCAGAAAATCCGCTTTTTGAGATACCAACAATTAAAAACTTGCTTCTTTTAAAGTACATTTTTTCCTCACAATACAGTTATTATACAGAACAAGCCTACTATTAAAGTTATAAGTTTATATGCAAAAACAATTTTGCTTTCGCTATACCCCTTGTATTCAAAGTGATGATGTAGAGGCGCCATTAAAAACACTCTTTTTTTACTTTTTTTATAGACTAAAACTTGTACAATTACTGATATGCCAGAAAGAACGAACATTATTCCTAAAAAAGGAATAAATAAAGTATTTGAAGAAAAAATAGCCGTTGTTGCAATAATTCCGCCCAAATATAAAGAGCCCGTATCCCCCATAAAAACGCTTGCAGAGAAGGTATTAAACAACAAATACCCAATAATTGAACCTGCCTGAATCAATGTAAGCAACGCAAGATTTGCCCCTTCTTGTAAGTTGACAAAATTATTACTAAAGCATTTTAGCTGAACGTTTATCAATAAATAAGAAATCAACAAATAGACGTAACTAACGCCACCGGCTAGCCCGTCTAAACCATCTGTTAGGTTAACACAATTAGTTGTTGCTAAAAAAACAAAAAAAATAATAAATGCACTCCAAAATCCAAAATTTACATATTTATTATAAAACGGAATAAAAAAGTGTGTATTTCCTTTTGAGTATATGAATATTGCAGTCAAAATTGATATTACAATTTGAAAAACTATTTTTTGTCTTGCGGTCAAGCCTTGGTTTGAACGGGACTTTATTTTTATAAAATCGTCTAAAAATCCCACTATTAAAAAGCATAATGAAACAACAAGTGAAATTATAGAATAATCAGCACTCCCACTACTGAAAAAAATGAAAATAAAAACTGTAGAAATGGCAAAAATAAAGCCACCCATAGTGCTTGTTCCAGCTTTTTGAGCGTGATTATCCACATAACCTAATATGTTTTGTCCGGCCTTTAATCTCCTTAACAGAGGAATAATTAAAAAGCCTAAAGCAACGCTTAAAATTATTGATAAAGAAAAAGCTAGTAAATCTGTTTTAAAGTTTATCATATTTTTCAATTACTGATTTTTGAGCAATTTCTTTGTCAGAGAATTTGCGAAAAATTCCCATCTGCTCTTGATATTCCTCCGCTCCTTTTCCGGCTATTAGTATGTAATCACCCTCGCATGCTTTACTCACTGCGTACCGAATTGCTTGTTCGCGGTCTACAATAGTGATATATTTTTGCGTTTTCTTTCTTACCCCTTGCTCGATTTGCGAAATAATAAACTGTGCGTCTTCAAAACGAGGGTTATCTGAAGTAATTACTGTAAAATCAGCTAATTGCCCACTTATTTCGCCCATTACCTCACGTTTTGAAGGGTCTCTATTTCCTCCACAGCCAAAAACACAAATAACTTTACCCTCTTTACGTATTTTTAAAATAGTTTCTAAAGCTAA
>JAFQBR010000015.1 GCA_017399665.1 Clostridia bacterium
AGAGTAACAAGTAATAAGCCTAATCTTTTTTTCATGTTTTTTTCCTCCATATTTTTTTATGGATTTGCTTTTGCAAATCCTTATATCTAAATGTCGTGGCTTAATCGACATATAAACCTTAGTTTTGTTTGCAAAGCCGTGCCATACACGGCTTTGCATATAATTATTAGTTGTTTGGTAATTCAACGATTACGTAGTATTCCATACTAGTCCAAAGATTTTGTATATAGGTTGTATCCATAATTTCAATATCTTCAAAGGTTAATATACTACCAGCAGCATAAGTGCTTTGTACTTCTTCGCCATAAAAATTAATTGCTATTTTTGATTCGGTAACACATAAAATTTTTATTGATACCCTATCAATATCATTTTCTTGCATATATGATTTTAATGAAGCAAATCTTGTAAATGGTGCTGCATTACTAGATATCACATGCCAACCAATACCAGGAATAATAGCAATATTTCTAACTGGATTTTCTAAAATATCTGCTGCAGGCTCCCAGTCGCTTTCAATCGGAGTCCAACTGCCGTTATCAACACCACTTACGCAAACCAATGTGTATGAACCAACATAAAGTGTTTCACGATTTAAAGCAAAGTAAGTAACAGTATAAATACCATCTTCTTCAGCGTTAAACTTACCGTTTGTCACACTTAGCGTTTCTCCTGAAGGAGTAGTTACTTCACAAATAATACCCGCACATCCTTCTAATAATTCTTCACTATTGTCATTAAGTGTTACTTCACCAACTGCAACGTTACTATTTGGCGTGATATCAATCGACTTACCAACGTAGAATTCCGAGATGTATAGGGTTACACCAGCTGGTAAGAACATTGCAAGACCATTCTTGTATGAAGCAAAGTAGGTTACAAAGTGCTTAAAGTTTTCGCCAGTAATTGCAAATGTTTGCCATTCGGTTGTTAATGGATAGCTATAAGTTACCAAAGTATCACCGTGTGTTGCATTTGTATATGCAGCATATAGTGTGAAAGCAAAATCATTTGCGCCCTTAGCACGAATAAATAAGGTATCACAGTCGGAAGGAACTTTTTCAAGTAAGCTATGTGTTCCTTGTAAGAAGTTTGCTTCCCATACCCAATCGTTATAGGTGCTCTTTACTTCAACAACACCCTTTTCGCCATCAAGTTCTTCGTGGTGCTTAACGTAGAACAATCCACCATCAACTTCTTTAGCGTCACCTGAAACAATATTTGAATCGTTAAAGTCCCACATCATACCAAATTCACGAGCACTGTAACCACAACGAATTAAATACGAACCTAATACAGGCTTACCATTATCGTTGGTTGCTTGATATTTAACTTTATAGTTACCCTTTTCGGTTGCAGTAAATTTACCGTTAACAACTTCTAATTGTTCACCATTTGGAGCAATAACTGAACATTGTAAATTATCATATTCAGCAAATAATGTTGCACTATTATCATCAAGTGTTACTTCCCCAAGATCAAATGATACTCTGTTTGCATCGACAGCCAAATGTGCAGGAAGTTCAACCATAACATATAATTCAGATGATTCCCAAATAACTTGAACGTGTCCAATATCTTCCAACTTAATGTTTTCAAAGGTTAATAAGTCACCAGTTTTAAATTTAACACCACTATGAACAACTGCATCGCTTTCACCAAAATCGTATGAAATAACAGATGGAGCTGCAAATAAAATTCTAATGGTAACAGTTTCAATGCTTTGTTCAAGCATATAAGCTTTTAATGAGGTAAATTTAACAGATGGAGCATAACCGAAACTTTCAATGTGATATGCATAATTATCTACCATCTTTAAGTCGTAATATGCGCCTGCAGGTGGATTATCCGTTCCTTGTTTATAATAGTCACTATCTTGTGGAGTCCAATCTCCGTTGCCTTCGCCCATATATGCATAGGCATCTGCAGTATATTTTGCTGTACAATGAGTAAATCCACCAACCTTCTTACCAGACACCTCAGCTTCAACATAAAGAGCAAATTGAACCCTTTCAGGCTTAACCTTGCCGTTTAGTTTTGTCATCTCGCCTGTATATAAACCAAAGTCGTAAACAGTAACGCTTGCATCGCTAACAAGTGTTTTACCGTTATATACTCTTATTTCAGGTAAAGCATTATCTGCACCAATTGCATATTCCTTACTATCGATTTCAATGCGTAAAGTGCCAACTGAAAATTCATATACCTGCACTGCTCCGATGCCATTTGTAGGTCTTGCAAATAATTGATACGTTCCTGCGATGTTTAAAGTTGAACCATTTGATAATGATTGAACTTTACCATTTACATAACAATCAACTGCGTAACCACTTGCTACGCTATAACTAATAGTTGCACCTTGACCATATATAGTTTTTAATCCACTAACTAATTGTGATCCAGGTTTATTACATACGCGCACGTCATCAATAAAAATTTGATATGCTGTACCATCGTTTTTAACTGAAAGTAAAGGTTTAGTTTTCGTATTAACGTCGGTTATAAATCTACCAAGGTTACTTACGTGTTCTTCAGTAACGTATAAATAAACCCATTTGTTCGTTTCAATAGTAAAAGAAGAAGTACCCACAGTAACTTCACGGCTTTCAACCGATAAATCACTAATATATAAGCTAACAGTAATACATAGGTTATCACCAAGTTTTCCTAAATCCATCGCTTTTAAACGTGGTGCTAAATAAATAGCCGTTGCACTTTCTTTGGTTGAAGTAAACATTGCCGAGCCTTTTGAAGTTGTTAAATGCTTAAAGCTTGTAAATTCACCATATATAGCACCAGCACCTACACCAGAGTGAGCAGTAAACTGTAAACCTTCATCATCAAATGCATCTACTTCGCCTGTAGTTTTGGTATTTCTTGCATATAACTCAAAAGTTTTAGTTTTTGCGTTTCCACTTTTATCCAATGCGGTTACCAATAACGTATAATAACCAACTTGGCTTGGAACAAAACTATTTTCTGTAGATGGGACCACTTGATCAGCTTCGTTATAAACTTTTACGCTAATTTCGCAATCTTCACCCGAATCATCACTTATGTTTAGAGTTGGATATTTGTATTCTTCACCCACTTCTGCAATATTGTTACCGGTAATTATAATAACTGGCGTTGCTTGGTCTTTTACCGAAACGGTTATTTTCTTAACTGCAATATTATTACCGCTACCTGCAGTGTAAATAATTTCATAACCGCCTGTGCTCAATAAGTCAAAAGCGTTATAAATTAAAGGAATTTCAACACCGTTTGCAAGTTTTTTAACCGAAATATTAACGGGATATTCCTTACCGCTTGTATCAACTGCCTTTAAAGTTTCAACATCAAAGCGAGAACCTAATATACCTTCCGCAGTTTCATTTTGCCAATTTAATATAGATAAGTTTCCAGTTGGCTGATTATTACCCGTTCCTGTTTGACAAGAAGCCACTACGCTAAGAGATAAAGCAATGCAAAAACAACAAATAAGTGTTTTTAATAAACTACTTTTAAAATTAGTTTTTTTCATTTTTTCACCCCCTTATTATACTTTTTCAATGCGGAAATTATCAAAGTAATAAACTCTTGAACCACTACCGCCTCTTTCAATAAACGATAACCAAAAACTGTATTGACTATCAACAAAATTTGCAAAAGTACTTAAAGGAATAGCATCAGTTTGCCATGCGCCCTTTTCAATAATTGTTGCACCTGCCCAATCTTGTACGCCATAACCGTTATAGTATGCGTTAATTTCAACTAAGTTTTCATAAACTGCACCCGTTAATTCAAAGTCACGGTAAGTTTCAAACTTAAGTACGTATTCATCAAGATGACCTTTGAATTGACCAAAGTTAATCTCTTCAATAAGCGCAGGAACAAATCCCCATTTTGTCCAAGAATATGAGTTGGTTGCACCTTCCTTATCAAATAATTCAACGCGAAGAACTCTGCTACCAGATGGTGCTGTAATGCCGTAATCTTTAGCATCAACTATTCCCACGCTAGGCGCTTTTGCCTGCCCAGCTTGGGTTATAGTCATTAGATGTTGATATGCGTTTTCGAAATCGCAAATTTCAAAATAAGTATCTGTACGCTTTAAAACCATAAGTTTTTCAGGTGAAAGAGTTGTTTCACTTAAAACAATATTAACGTCATCTAAATAAACAACAGGCATAACTTCTTGTTCGTAGAACATTATATATAAGCCCTTACAGTCGGTAACTGTGTATTGCATATCCATAATCGCATACTGAGGATAATAAGTGATTTCATTCCATCCCGCGCCTAATGTATATTTTTGTTCAGGACCTCTATAATCTGCCCTTTTATCGAAATATAAGCCTAAACCAATAGTTACGTTTTCTTCTGCATACACAGCTAACTTATAACTTTTAATTTTTAAAATTTCAGTATAACTAAAACCTAATAAGTTAGATTGTAATGGAAGATACATATAAGGTGTTGCTAATTGATTTGTTGGAGAAAGCTTTATTGACTTTTCACCTTTAAAAACGTATTTTGGATCTTTATTCAACTGAATATCACCAAACCACATTGCCATTCTTACGTTAAATAAACCTTCTTCAAAAGTATATAAAGGTTTAACCTCTTCAACTGCATTCGTAGTTGTATCTTCTACTTTTTCTTCAGGGCTATTACATGCAACTAAAGCACAAGTAAAGCTTGTAAAAAGTGCAAGTATTAATGATAAAATTTTCTTTTTCATAATTACACCCCATATATTATAATACTACCGATACCAAGTCTATCAGTGCCAGTAACAGCTATGCTAAGTTGTTGTACTTCACCATTTCTATCCCAGTTTGCAGTAGCAAAGAAATCAAGAATAAGTTTGTTACTACCTGGTTTTAAAGTACCTGTTAATGCTTGTACTTTGCCGTACTTTGAATAGGTTACGTAAATACGATATGATACGTCATTAAGCCCATAGTTATATAAGTTGATTATATACTTAGCAGTATTTTTGCTTATTTGCATTACGCTTTCGTGCTTGATAATGATTTCGTTGAACTTATCACTTTCACCAGTAACGTTCATCATCCAATAATCACCAATGCGCGTCACACCATTAACAGCCCCGCTAATATTATAGGTATCAAAAGTATCAGGCGTTCTATATAATAATTGCTTACCGCCAAGATAGAAGTTAAATTCTACTTCTTTATTGCCGTGAACAGCTTTTAATTCGAAATAGTTCTTATCTTCACTTAAATCTTTAGTTACCGAGTAAACACCGTTTTGTGCAGTTAATTTAACACCATCAGAATATAAGTCTGTACCTGCAAGAGTTGTTGCCTTTAAGGTATAACTGCTAACACCATCTTGATTGTGTTCTTCAATATCACTTACAAATACACCTACTTCAGTTGTTGCAAGTTCAACAAGGCTTAATAAACGCTCTCTTGCAGCCTCAAATTCAGGTGAACCACCAATCATAACCGAACAGTTATATATTGATTTGGTTAATAGGTTAATAATTTTATTTGCACTTAAACCTTGTTCTGCATATTTTTGTTTTAAAATTTTAATTAGTTCGTAATCTTCGTTACCATCACGAATTGCATCTAATCTAATAGTTGCAACAGGTCCGTCAACGCCATACATTTTACCAGGATAAACTAAGAATCCGTCGCCGTTTGCACCGCTTTGACGGTCTGGATTCGTATATGGGTCTTCTAAGAAAGTTGCACCACCGTCACCACCTTCCATATGGTAAGTCGTATTCCAATATAGGTTGCCAACGATATCATATTCGCCCATAAACCAAGAAATAGCATTTTGACTTACTAGTGAATCATCGATTTGATAAGTCGGATATGGGTTTCTTGGATCGTTACAGTTATACCACCACATTTCAGCCCCGTTATAATAACCCGCCATTTCTTCTTTAGTAGCAAAGCCATCAGGCTTGCCACAAATACTTACATAATCGGGATAATGCCATGGATTACCATTTTCGTCTCTTAAAATATCGTAATATCTGTGCGCATTACCATAAGCATCAGTAGTGTAATCGGTAACAACAAATGCAATCTTTCCTACAGATTCGATAAGTTCTTTACCAAATTCAGTATTAAAAGTTGGGTCAGCTTCTAGCTCTGCTATGATAGATTCAATAGTTTGACGCCATGATTCTACCTTACCCGAAACGATACCAGTTGTATTTTGCCATAAAAATGGTTCATCGATATCAGATGGGAAATATGCTATTTTTTTAACCATATTTTCGTTAATTTCTAAGCTCTTTCTTGCACAACCAATAATTTGAGCTCTAACGTTTTCCATCGTATCACCGTAAACACCAAGTGTTGAAATACCTTTCTTATGCCAATAATACCAATCTTCAACAATAGATTCAGCTGCTGTTCCGTGCGTCATAACATGTGTTGACGCAACTCTGTAATCTAAGAAAAATTGAGTATATTTTTCTTGCATTTCAATGCTTGTATCAAGTTCCATTTGATAAACACCACCATGCCCACCAAATAAAGTTTTCATTGAAGACTCAGTTGGAACTGTTACGTCATAAACCTTTAATGTAATAGGCATATCAACCTTTTTACTGCCAACAGTTACAGTTGCTTTACCAGTATAGTTACCAGACATTGCATCTTCAGGAATAAAGAAACTTAACCACGCACCGCCGTTTTGACCGGCTTTAACTACGTTTTTCTTATATTCCACAGCATTTTTCTGTGGTAACATACCATCTGGATACCAACCAGTAGGAGCACCATTACCATAATAGTTGCGGGCTACTCTTGTATAAGTTAAAGTATAAACCTTAAAATTATCCTTTGTTATCTTATAGTTATTACTGGTATGAACTAAATCACTTAGTTCTACAGTAAAAGATAAGTCATCTTTAGCTGTAACTACAATCTGACCGCTTTCATACTCGTTTTTAGCAGATGATAAAGTAATACTATTTTTGCGAATACTATCATAGCTACTTGCTTTTTCCGAAGCAAGTATCTTTTCGGTTGCCGCTGCACTCCAAATTTCACACTCTTGTGTACCAATAATTGGAGTACTGTCATTAGAGCTTCCGCCATTATTACTACTATTGTCAGGGCTAACGCATGCTATACACGAAAACAAAATTAAACACGCTGTTAATACTGCCAAATAATTTCTTTTCATTAATTTCCTCCATTTTTATGCTTTATTGTTAATGTATTTTATCAATACAAGTTGTAAAAATCATTTTATACCAGTTTTTTTATTAATAAAATACATTTCACCTAAACCAATTACTCCACTTGTATTAAACTGTAATCCAATAACCGAGTCCTTCCACTCTACGTCATTTATTTTAATACAGTTCCAATCGTAAATCGAATGCCCTTTAGAAACAACCATATCGCCATTTAAAATCTTATAATCAAAAGGTTGTTTTGTGCGAAGCAGTAAACGAATTTCTTCATAATCGTTTAAGTTTTCTTTTAGCTTAATATAAACAACTGGTTTTTCACCCTTTGTTATGACGTTAATCTTACGGCGAATAGCATCGTAATTAATTGATAATTCTTCGATATCTCCAAAAATTTCGCCTTCCTTGTAAAGTTCTTCGTGAATAAGTACTTTTATTCCATTAGAAATAGAAATTGTAAACTCTTTTATAGTTTCACCATATTTAACTCGTACTTTTAATTTGCCCTTTTTCTTTTTAATTAAATATTTTTTTTGTAATTGATTTTCATCAATAAAAGTTTCAATAAAATTATTAGATTCATTAGAAATTTCTAAATAATCGCCACTATCTTTAATTGAAAGAAGATAACCATAATTTTCGTACAATTCATAAAGGATAAGTAGCGTTTTTCTATTTTCTTCAAAATTATTAAAAAATGGATCTAATCTTAAACCATCGCTAAAATCGACAGTTAATCGCCTAAATATGTTATGAAAATCTAATCCGTTTTTAGCATAACCTTCATAAAGAACGCGTAAAATTTCATATTCTTCAAACCCTGCACGAATGGCCTTTACTCGTATACTAGGATTTGGACCTATTATGCCATAGATTTTCCCAGGATAAAATATTGCACCATCACCATTTGCACCGAAACCCAAGTGAGCTAAAGAATAAGGATCATCAAAAAATTGCATTACACCTGTTGTATTGCATTCTTGAAAGAAGTTACAAGCCCAATACAAAGTACCCTTTATTCCATAATCCGCCATTAGCCAGCCAACAAATCTCGCAACGTAACCCGCATCGTCAATATGATAGCCTGGATATGGTGCGTTTGGACCATTACAGCCATACCACCATTTTTCTTTACCTTTTGTATAGAAATCACGCTGAAAGTCAAACTCATAACTATTATATTGAGGGCATAA